>DASPZW010000586.1:0-4181 GCA_035636055.1 Actinomycetota bacterium | reverse complement strand
CGGTGGGAACGGGGGGCCGGAGCCCGCCGGCGGGGAGGCACCCCCAGCCGACTGAGCGCTCCCGCGAGCCTGGTGACGCTGGAGCGGTGTTAAGGTGAGGATCCTCGGGGCTGTAGCTCAGCTGGTAGAGCGCCTGCATGGCATGCAGGAGGCCGGGCGTTCGAGTCGCCTCAGCTCCACGACGGCTACCTGAGAGTGCAAATCTGGGTACATCTGGAGTCACCCTGCTGCCAACCCGCGCAGCCAGGCATGCTTGAGCTCCGCCACGCGAACGAGGCAGAGCGATGAACGTTGAGGGAGGAGTGGTTCAAGATGGGCATGTTGATCGAGAACGAGTTCACCGTACCGGCCACGCCCGACAAGGTGATGGCCTACCTGTTGGATGTCGAGAAGGTTGCCAAGTGCCTGCCCGGTGCCCAGCTGACCCAGATCGTCGACGACAAGACCTACAAGGGCAAGATGAAGATCAAGATGGGGGCCATGGACCTCACCTTCGTCGGCACGGTGACCATCACCGAGTTGGATAACCAGACCGGCCGCGTGGTCATGAAGGCCAGCGGGCGCGAGGAGAAGGGCAAGGGGCAGGCCGAGGCCTCGATCGTCGCCCAGATCACCGACCAGGGCAACTCCACCCACGTCAAGGTCAGCCAGGACATCAACATGTCCGGGGCCGTCGCCCAGTACGGCCGGGGCATGATGCAGGACGTCGCCGGGGCCATGATGACCGGCTTCGCCAACTGTCTGAAGGGCCAGATCCGCTAGGCATCACCCGCAGCCATCATCCGCAGTTCCTGGGGGATCAGGGGGTGAGCGTTGGCTGAACCTGCAATCGTCGTCCAGGGGCTCAAGAAGTACTTCGGCGCCGTCCACGCTCTGGACGGCGTCGACATCGAGGTGCCCCGCGGGACCGTCTTCGGGCTACTCGGGCCCAACGGTGCCGGAAAGACCACGATGGTCCGCATCCTGGCGACCCTGCTGCCTCCCGACGAGGGGACGGCAAGGGTGGTGGGCTACGACGTCGTCAAGGACGCCGCGGCGCTGCGGTCGGTGATCGGTTTGACGGGCCAGTACGCCGCGGTCGACGAGCACCTGACCGGCCGGGAGAACATCGTCCTGGTGGGCGTCCTGAACCACCTCGGCAAGGCCGAAGCCCGCCGGCGGGCTCAGGAGTTGCTGGAACGCTTCGACCTGGCCGAGGCGGCCGACCGTGTCACCAAGACCTACTCCGGTGGCATGCGCCGGCGCCTCGACCTGGCCGCCAGCCTCGTCGCCCACCCCCAGGTCCTGTTCCTGGACGAGCCGACGACGGGGCTCGACCCTCGCGGCCGGATGCAGCTGTGGGGCATCATCCGCGAGCTGGTCAAGGAGGAGACGACCCTGCTCCTCACGACGCAGTACCTGGAGGAGGCAGACGTCCTCTCAGACAAGATCGCCGTCATCGACGGTGGCCGGGTCATCGCCGAGGGCACCTCCGACGAGCTGAAGGCGAAGGTCGGCGGCGAGGTGATCGAGGTGGTCGTCGCCGACGAGGTCCATCTCGTGGCGGCCCTACGGGAGCTGGCGGGCCTCGGCGTCGGGGAGCCCCATGTCGACGAGATCACCCGGCGGATCACGATCCAGGCAGGCGACGACGGCCCGTCCGTGCTTGCCGAAACCGTCCGCCGTCTCGACCAGGGGCACGCGGTGTTCACCGATCTCGCCCTGCGCCGTCCCACGCTGGACGACGTGTTCATGACCCTCACCGGCCATGCTGCGGAGGAGGCACCCCAGAACGGGCAGGTTGCCCCGGGTCGGGGCCGAGCTAGCCGGGGTCAATCAAGGAGGAAGTTGTGAGCGACACCGCCCTCGAGGCCCCGGCACGGACCCCCACGCCCCACAACACCCTCGCCACCACGGTCGTCGACATCCTGGCGGTCACCGGGCGCAACCTGATCCGCTACGTGCGGGTGCCGAGCCTGCTCGTGTTCTCGACCATCCAGCCGGTGATGTTCGTGCTGCTGTTCCGCTACGTCTTCGGGTCCGCCATCGTGCAGGACCCCACCTTTCACTATCCGTACGTCGACTACCTGATGCCGGGCATCTTCGTCCAGACCGTCATCTTCGGCTCGACCCAGACCGGCGTGGGGCTGGCGGAAGACCTGACCAAGGGGATGATCGACCGTTTCCGTTCGCTGCCGATCGCCCGCTCGGCCGTGCTGGCGGGCCGGACGCTGTCGGACACGGTGCGGAACGCCTTCGTGGTCCTGCTCATGGGCGTCGTGGGCTATCTGGTTGGCTTCCGGATCCACACCGGCGTCGTCCCCGCAGTGGGGGGCGTGGCGCTTGCGCTGCTCTTCGGCCTCGCATTCTCGTGGATCTCGGCGCTGATCGGGCTCGCCGTGAAGGACGTCGAGTCCACCCAGGCGGCGAGCTTCGTGTGGATCTTCCCCCTGGTCTTCGCAAGCACGGCCTTCGTCCCGCTGAAGGCCCTGCCGGGCTGGTTGCAGGCCTGGGCCAAGATCAATCCGGTCAGCGTCACGGTGGACTCGTTGCGGGCCCTGCTCACGGGGTGGCCGTCGCAGACGTACCACTTCGCGATTGCCGTGGCCTGGGTGCTGGGCATCCTGGTCGTGTTCGTGCCGCTGTCGGTCAACAGATACCGCCGCTCGGTCTGACCCTGGTGAACCCGGGCCTGGGGGCCGGCCTGGTGGTCGTTGCGCTCCTGGCCGGGGGCTGCAGCCCCCCCGCAGGGCCCAGGTCAGCCACGCCGTCGCGATCGGCATCGTCGGTGACTTCTCCGCCCGCCTCGCCGGTTGCCGCTCCCACTCCCATTCCCAGTCCCACGACGGGGACCACGACCGGGACCGCGGCGAGTCCCGCACCCACGGCGGTCGCGACGCCCGTCGCCGCCGCAAGCGGAACCTGCCCCACTCCGCCCCCGCGCGCGGCACCGAGAGCCGACCGGCCCCGCTACACCCTGACCGTCGACATCCAGCCGGCGGCCCACCTGGCCACCGGTGCCCTGACCGTGACGTTCATCCCTGACCTTCCCACCGACCACCTGGTGTTCCGCCTCTGGCCCAATGGGGCGGTGCTCACGCAGGAGGGTGCGCATCTCGCCGCGGGGCCGGTGACCCTCGACGGGGCTCCCGCGGTCCCGACCGAACCCGACCCGACGACGATGATCGTCCCGCTTGCGCGTCCCCTTGCGGCCGGTCAGTCCGTCACGGCGGCCATGCCGTGGCGGCTCACCCTCCCCGGCAACGTGCGGGACCGCATCGGCGACGACGGGCCGGCGGTACGGATGGGGACGTTCTACCCGCTGCTCGCGTGGGAGCCGGGGGTAGGGTGGGCCACGGACCCGCCAACGACCGTCTTCGCCGAGGCAACGACCTCGCCCGCTGCGGACTTCGACCTGACGGTGACCGTGCCGGAAGGCTGGACCGTCCTCGCCACCGGCGTCAACGACCGGCCCGGCCACTTCAGCGCCGCCGCCGTCCCCGACGTCGGGATGTCGGCCGGGCTGTTCACGCTGGCGACCGGGAGTGCCGACGGGGGCAGGGGCACCCCCGTGACGGTCACGGTCGGCGTGGCCCAGGGCCTCGGCGACTCGCCGGAGCCGTACGTGGCGAAGGTGAAGGACGTCATCGCCTCCTACGCTCGCCGCATCGGCCCCTACGCCTGGCCCACCTTCAGCCTGGCCATCACCTACGGTCCGGGGACGTCAGGCATCGAGTACCCGATGAACGTCATGCAGGGCCCCGCCACCCTGGGCCGGACCACCAGCCACGAGCTGGGGCACCAGTGGTTCTACGGTCTCGTGACCGACGACCAGGCCCGCGACCCGTGGTTGGACGAGGGCCTGGCGAGCTGGGCGGAGTACGGCTACGAGCACACCCTCGCCGCCTGGGTCGCCACCCCCATCCCCGCGGACGCCAAGGCCCTGGCCGGCCAGCCTATGACCTACTGGGACTCGCACGCACCCAGCTACTACAAGGGGGTCTACGCCCAGACCCCGCAAGCGCTCGCCGCCCTGGGGCCGCCCGACCTGGTGGACTGCGCCCTGCGCCTGTACGTGGCCCGGTACGCCTACCGCATCGCCCGGCCGGCGGACCTCATCGACATCCTCACGCAGGTCTTCCCCGGGGCGCCAACCGTCCTGGCGGGGTACGGGCTCCACCGGTAGGGGGCGGGGGCCGGGG
>DASPZW010000585.1:0-14385 GCA_035636055.1 Actinomycetota bacterium | reverse complement strand
CGCACAGGTGGCACCCGGGCCGGGAGTAGAGGACGATCATGCCTCGCTCGGCACGGGGGCCGCTCCCCCGGGCGACGGGGCCAACACGGGCTTCGGTCTCGTCCGGAGGAAGCCGGCGAACATGAGGCTGATCCCGGCCAGGAGACCCACCGAGAACAGCATCGCAACCTCCGACCCCCTGCCGAGGCGCACGGCGACGCTCGCCGCCGCCACGACGAACGTGCCGAAAGCGATCAGGAGGTTGCCCGAGGCGAGCCTGCGCAGCTGTGCCGCGTTCGGGGCCGAGCGCTGCCTGCGGAGGCGGAGGGCCGACCAGAGCGCGCCCAGGACGACGATCGTGAAGGCCACGTAGGAGTAGTAGCGGGACAGCGTGCGCGACAGCGTGTCGCCGGTCACCACCAGGCGGGCCTCCGGGATGCCCCGCACCCCGTCCAGCACCGCCGTGTCGAGGTGGGCGGACAGCACGGCGACGGTGCCGTAGGCGGCGGCGGCCACGACCAGGGCGGCGAAGACGTGGCCGATCGGGCGGCGTTGGGCGAGCAGGTACACCGTGCCCGCCGCCAGGAACGGGACGTTGATCATGGCCCCGAAGAGGTAGTAGGCCCGGAACAGCCCTGGCGTCCAGCCGGCGCGCACGCCCTGGGCGGCAGCGAGCGTGGCGACGGCGAACATGACGAGGGCGACGGTCCAGGCGAGCTGGTGCGGACGGCGCCTGGCGAGCCACTGCCAGCCGATCAGGAAGGCGAACGTGGCGCTGATGAGGGCGGCGCCGAGCGGGAAGATCCACATAGCGGTGTGAGCCTACAGAGTACGACGGCGGAACCCGTATGGCGCCGCCGCGGGGCCTCCGGCCCCCAAGGTGCCGCTCAGCCGAGCCACTACAATGCGCCCGTGAGCAGTGACCTTGGGCGGCCAACCGTCGCATGCTCGACCGGCTCGTTCTGGATGTGGGATCTGGAGCGTTGCTTCGGGACCATCGCGGAGGCGGGGTTCGAGTCCGTCGAGCTGATGGTGACCCGGGACCCCCTGACGCAGTCGGCGAGCAAACCCCTCGAGCTTGCCCGCAAGTACGGGCTGTCGATCTGCGCCGTCCACGCCCCGATGCTCGTGATCACCCGGCGGGTCTGGGGGCCGAACTTCCTCAACATCATCGAGAGGTCGGTGGGGCTCGCCCGCGAGCTGGATGCCGGCATCGTCGTCATCCATCCCCCCTTCCTCGTCGAGCTCAAGTACCAGGCATGGTTGCTGGGAGAACTGGAGCACTACTCGGCGAGCCGGGGGGTAGCCGTCGCCGTGGAGAACATGTTCCACCTGTGGGTGCGGGGCAAGGCCGTGCGGGGCCACCGGTGGCTGTCGCCCGCCGACCTGGACGGCTTCGGCGACGTGACCCTCGATACGAGCCACTGCGGCGTCGACGGCGACGACATCCTCGCGGCCCTCGACCGGGTCGCGCCCAACTTGTCGCACATCCACCTGTCGGACAACCGGGGCGACCACCGGGACAGCCACGCGATCCCCGGCTCCGGGATCCTGCCGCTGCACCAGTTCATCAAGCGGCTGCCCGAGGTGGGCTACAACGGCACGGTCTCGCTCGAACTGGACATGCGGGAGTACATCCCGGAACCCGAGCGCCTGGTCGACCTGCTCGTGAGGTCCCGGGAGTTCACCCTGGAGCAGCTCGCCTGACCGCCTCAGCGCCGCATCCCGGTCAGCGCCGCATCCCCGTCAGCAGGCGCAGGAACAGCAGCAGGACCGTCGCCCCGACGAAGGCCACGATGACTGCCCCCAGGAACGGGTGGCCCACCGGCGCCCGCAGGCCGAGGTTGTGGAAGATCCAGCCCCCGATGACCGCCCCGACGATGCCCACGGCGATGTTGAGGAGGCACCCTCCCCTATACCCCAAGGGGACCCCGCCTCTCCGCTGGCGCGTCCCCGCGACGAGGCTCGCCAGCCAGCCGGCCAGCCCGCCAACGATGACCCAGAAGACGGCGAGGCTGAGCCCCTGGCCTGCCGCAGCTAAGATCATGGGACGATCACGGCTTCAACGGCTCCAACCCTGTTTTCATGCGAGTGAGGAGGTACCGGCACCGATGCGTCCCAACACTATCTTCGCCGTCGTGGCACTGCTCGCCGCCATCGCCCTGGCCGGCGTGCTCGGCGTGATGCAGGTCAGCCAGGTGCTGTCGCGCCACTAGCGGCCCCCTGAAATCGCGGGGCCGATCAGCACCTTGGAACCCAGCGAGGCCCCGAATCGCTCGGCGGCGTTCCCCTGGTTGACGCAGAGGGCCAGGAGCCCGTGGGAGTCCTCCGTCACTACCGGCTCCCCCGGGGCCACGGAGGCGAAGGTCTCCCCATAGGGCGCCACGCACCGGTGCCCCTCCAGCCCGACGTCGAGCAGCATGCCCACGCACATGCCGGCCTCCGCCGCCGGGGAAGCGGCAATGTTGGTGCAGAGGTTGCCGTAGCGGTCGACGTGGGTGACCGCAGCGTGGAAGTGGCCGTCGTGGAGGCGGGGGACGGGTGCCTTGAGCGTGACGAGGCCCCCCACCGGCAGCTCGTCGCCCAGTTCCGCCGGGTCCACACCCAGCGCCAGGTGGGCGGCCGCAGGGGCGAAGATGTCTCGCCCATGGAAGGTCCTGGAAGGGTTCACCGACGTGAGCGCCGGGTTCTCGATCTTGCGGCAGGCGGTCGCGCCTCCCAGCCGCGCGGCGGCCGGCATCAGGAGGCCGTTGTCCGGCCCGACCAGCCACGACCCGTCGGCGGCCTGCACCGCGATGGGCAGGCGGGAGGAGCCGACGCCGGGATCCACGACCGCAAGGTGGACGCCGGTGGGCATGTAGGGCACTGCCTGGGCGAGCACCGTCGCTCCCTCCCCGATGTTCTGGGGACGGATGCCGTGGCAGATGTCGATGACCCTGACGTCGGGGGCGATGCGGAGGATGACCCCGTGGCACACGCCGACGAACTCGTCGACGAGGCCGAAGTCCGAGAGGAAGCTAATGGCGCGGTAACGGTAGCCACTCACCGCTCTCCCCCCAACCCCGTCAGCCCTGCGGCGTTTACCGGCCGAGCTGCCGGCGCTGCCACCTGGTCTTGCGGAGCATCTTCTTGTGCTTCTTCTTGCGCATCTTCTTGCGGCGCTTCTTCACGACCGACGACATCTGCTCACCCCCACATCCTCACGGGCCCTCAACGGAACCCTGCTCCTTCGATGGAGCTCCGCGGGCTCTACTCGGGCCCGAACAACTCACGCACCGTCACCCTGCCGATGACCTGGCCGTCCGTGGTGATCCGCACGGTCCCGAGCAGCAGCCCCCGAGCGGGTTCTGTCACCGACGACACCATCCGCAGGACGTTCTCCTCCTGGTCGAACTCCAGCACGCCGATCCCCAGGCACGAGCCCTTGCCGTCGTCCAGGCCCACGATGAGGCCGTCCAGCCGGGCCGGGTCGATCTCGGGCGGGAGCGTCGGCATGAATACCGTGGGCTTCACGCGCCAGCGGGAGAGCGGCGGAGGAAAGTATGACCGCAACTTGGCCTCCCGGTACGCGGCCCGCTCCTCGACCGAGCGTTCCCGGACGCCCGGCGCCACCTTGAGGCCGGTGACGGGGATCGAGAAGAAGCGGGCAACGGTCGACAGGATGGGCTCCAACTCCTCGCCCCGCTGGAAGCCCACCACGGCATCCGGGCGGACGAGCTGCAGCTTGCGGTACTTGAGCAGCTCGGCGTAGACCCCGGAGATGTAGTCGCTGGTGTCGACGACGATGAGCTCGGCGCCGACGTCCCGGGCCAGGGCGACGAGGTGGGCGGTGGCGGTTGCCAGGGCGAACGCATGGCCTCGGGGGGTGACCGACCCCACGAACGAAAGGGCGTCGGCGGTGGCGATGGTTTCCTTGTCGACCCGCTCCAGCCCGTGGCAGAACTTGAGGCCGACGCAGGCGGGCGGCCCGACCGTGGGGTGATCGATGTCGGCATCCACGTAGGCAACCCGCATCCCCCGGCTCCGGGCGGCCTCGGCGATGTTGAGCCCGAAGCTAGTCTTGCCGGTGTCGATGCCCCCGATCAGGACGACGCAGCCGCCGGTGATGAGGCTTTCGACGATCTCGGTGTGCGACACGAGCGTCATCGAAGCCCTCCTCCCGACGTCTGGCTGGTTCCTGCAGCTGGGCCACCCCGTGGACCGGGGGCTGTAATGTCCCGCTTGATCCCGCAATCCCGTGGGAGGGCCGGCGGTGGATTGTACGGCACGAGACGGTCACACTGTGGAAGTCCAAAATGGAGAGCCAAATAGACGTGCCTTGACCGCTCCAAACCTCTATGATCCGAAATGCGGTAGTATCAAGTAGTTGAGGATAATCGTCCAGGTCGCGGTATTGATCAACGAAGGGGGGCTGTATGGCTGAAGTAAGGGAGAACGAGTATCTCCTCGCAGCACAAGTTGCACGACTGCTTCATGTTTCGCCGAAGACTGTTTCACGCTGGGCAAAGGAAGGCAAACTTCCGTACGTCCGAACCCTCGGTGGGCACCGCCGCTTCCCCGGCGCACCTATCCGTGAGCTCGCCGAGCGGCTCGCCTCCGAGTCCATGTCCATCGAGGACGTGCTCGGGCAGAGCCCAGCAGCGCAAGGCTAGACCGGGCTCGACCGCCGGGCCATGCGGGGAGCCCGGCGGTCCACCTAGCCCTCACGAGGTCCCCCCGCGCGGTGACGCTTGCGCGTCGAGAGCCGCAGCCGGCACGGTCCGGCGGAGCGGTACCGTTGCGGGGTGGATCTCGAAAGTCTGTTGATCGCCGCCTCCGCGGAGCTTGAGAGCGGGGGCCTGTGCAAGCTCGTCCGTACGCCGCCGCGCCCGGGCACCTCGGTGCAGCCGGATCCCCCGCTTGCCGAGCCGCTCGCGTCCCGGCTCTCGGCGATGGGCGTGAGCGGGCTGTGGACCCACCAGGCCGAGGCGCTGGCCGCCGCCCGAGCGGGCGACCACGTGGTCGTCTCGACCGGGACCGCCAGCGGCAAGAGCCTGTGCTTCAACCTGCCGGTCATGGAGGCGCTGCTCGCGGACCGCAAGGCCCGCGCCCTCTACCTCTACCCGACGAAGTCCCTGGCCCAGGACCAGCTCCGGGCCATCCGGGCGTTCGCCATCCCCCAGGTGACCGCCGCGACCTACGACGGTGACACCCCCGCCGCCGAGCGGGCGCTCGTGCGCCGGTACGCCCGCATCGTCCTGTCCAATCCCGACATGGTCCACTACGGGATGCTGGACTCGCACACCCGCTGGCCGGAGCTGTTCGGCCACCTCGCCTTCGTCGTCGTCGACGAGGCCCACACCCTGCGGGGCGTCTTCGGGTCGCACGTCGGCTGCGTCCTGCGGCGCCTGCGGCGCGTGGCGCGCCACTACGGCTCGGACCCCACCTTCATCCTCGCCTCCGCCACGATCGGCAACCCCGCCGACCTGGCCGAACACCTGGTGGGGGTGCCCTTCCGGGCGGTGAGCGGCGATGGCAGCCCCCGGGGGGAGCGGCTCTTCGCCTTCTGGAATCCCCCGCTCAAGGACGGGACCTCGGGGTCGCGGGCATCTGCGAACTGGGAGTCGGCCCGGCTCCTCGCCACGCTGGCCGATGAGGGCATCCGCTCGATCACCTTCACCAAGTCCCGGAAGTCCGCCGAGCTGGTCGCCAAGCACGCCAAGACGATCTCGGTGGGGACGGGGACCGCCGAGCGGATCCGCGCCTACCGGGCCGGGTACCTGGCGACGGAGCGCCGCGAGATCGAGCGGGCCCTCTTCTCGGGGGAGCTGCTCGGCGTGGCCGCGACCACCGCGCTCGAGCTCGGGGTGGACGTCGGGGGCCTGGACGCCGTCGTCATGAACGGCTTCCCCGGGACGGTCGCCCAGGTGTGGCAGCAGGCGGGGCGGGCGGGACGCTCGGGCCAGGAGTCCGCCGCCGTCCTCGTCGGCCACGAGGACCCCCTGGACCAGTACTACCTGTCCCACCCCGACGTCCTGCTGTCCAAGCCCTTCGAGGCCGCACTGGTCGACGTGACCAATCCCCGCATCCTGGAGCCCCATCTCGGGTGCGCCGCCCATGAGCTCCCCATGGGGCCGGGGGAGGTCGAGGAGACGTTCGGGCAGGGCGCCGGCCCGGTCGCCCTTGGCATGCTCCAACGGGGCGACCTCGCCGAGCGCAAGGCCCGGGGCGGGGGGCCGGTACGGCTGCACTGGCACCGGCGGGAGCCGCCGGGCCGGGAGCTGGACCTACGCTCCCTGGGCGGCCCTGCCTACCAGATCGTCGACGCCTCCACCGGCGCACTCCTCGGCACGGTGGACGGGCCCCGGGCCTTCGGTCAGGTGCACCCCGGCGCCGTGTACCTGCACCAGGGGGAGAGCTTCGTCGTCGCCGAGCTCGATCTCGCCGGCCGGGTGGCCCTCGTCGACCCCGGCTCCCCGGCCTACTACACCCAGGCCCGGCAGGTCTCGGACCTGCGGGTGGTGGACGCCGAGTCCTCCACGAGGCTGGGGGCGGTGACGTGCCACCTGGGCCGGGTGGAGGTGACGCAGCGGGTCGTGTCCTTCGCCCGGCGCTCGATCGCCAACGGCGAGCTCCTGGACGTCGTCGGCCTGGAGCTTCCCGAGCAGTCCCTGGCAACCGTGGCCTTCTGGTACACCGTGCCCGAGGGCATCGTGTCCGTTGCCGCCATCCGCGCCGCGGACCTGCCGGGGTCCCTCCACGCCGCGGAGCATGCCGGCATCGGCGTCCTGCCGCTGTTCGCCATGGCGGACCGCTGGGACATCGGCGGCGTCTCCACCGCCCTCTCGATGGACACGGGGCTGCCGACCGTCTTCATCTACGACGGCTACCCGGGGGGCATCGGCATCGCCGAGCGGGGCTTCGCCCGCTGCGAGGACCACATGGCGGCGACGCTCGAGGTGGTACGCACCTGCCCGTGCGAGACGGGGTGCCCGTCGTGTGTCCAGTCGCCGAAGTGCGGCAACGGCAACGACCCCCTCGACAAGGCGGGGGCGGTCCGCCTGATGGAGACGATCCTGCGGGGGTGACCGTCGCCTGCCGGCAGGGCCTCGAATGTTCTACTCGTGTTTCTACTCGCCCATCTGGGCCTTCTGGATCCTGCCGCTGAAGTCGACGGAGATGGCTTTCCACTCGGTGAACTCGTCGAGGGCCTGGGGGCCCGCCTCCCGGTGCCCGTTGCCGGTGCCCTTCATGCCGCCGAAGGGCAGCTGCACCTCCGCCCCGATCGTGGGGGCGTTGACGTAGACGACGCCGAACTCAAGCTCGTTGATCGCCGTGAACGTGGCGCCGATGTCCCGGGTGCAGATGGCGCACGAGAGCCCGTACTCGGTGCCGTTGGCGATGTCGATGGCCTCCTGGAGGCTGCCCGCCCGGATGATCCCGGTCACGGGGCCGAAGATCTCCTCCTGGGCGATGCGCATGCCCGGCGTCATGCCGTCGAAGACGGTCGGCTCGATGAAGTTGCCCCGGTCGTAGCCGGGGCCGGTCAGCTCCCGGCCCCCGGTGAGGACGGCGGCCCCCTCCCGCTGGCCGACGCCAACGTACTCCAGGACCCGCCGCTTCTGGGCTTCGTTGATGAGGGGGGCGAGTTCGACGTCGGGGTCGAGGCCGGAGCCCACCTTCATCGTGGCGACCCGCTCCAGCAGGCGCCGGGTGAACTCGGCCCGGACGTCGTCGAGCACGATGAGGCGGCTGGTCGAGGTGCACCGCTGGCCGCTGGTGGCGAAGGCACCCCAGGCGGCTGCCTCCACTGCCAGGTCGAGGTCGGCGTCGGGCATGACGATGAGGGCGTTCTTGCCGCCCAGCTCCAGCGAGCAGCGTTTGCCGACGCGGGCACACACCTCGGCGACCTGGGTGCCCACCTCACGCGAGCCCGTGAACGAGACGACGTCGATGCCGGGATGCTCGACGAGCGGCGCCCCCGCCTCCTCGCCGAGGCCCTGGACCAGGTTGAGGACGCCGGGCGGCAGCCCGACCTCCTCGAAGAGGCGGACCACGATCTCGGCGAGGAGCGGGGTGTCCTCGGCAGGCTTGAAGACCGCCGTGCACCCCGAGACCAGCGCTGGGGCGATCTTCCACAACGGGATGGCCACGGGGAAGTTCCACGGTGTGATCAGTGCCGCAACGCCCGCGGGATGGCGGATGGTCATGGAGAACTTGCTCGGCAGCTCGGCAGGCATCGTGAGACCGAAGGACCGCCGCCCCTCCCCCGCCATGTAGTGGCAGAAGTCGATGCCCTCCTGGACGTCGGCCCGGGTCTCCCGAAGCGTCTTGCCCATCTCCCGGGTCATGAGCCCGGCGAGCTCCTCCTTGCGCTGCTCGAGGATGAGCCCGACCCGCAGGACGTAGTCGGCCCGCCTGGGGGCAGGCGTGTGGCGCCAGGCAGGGTACGCCGCCCGGGCGGCCTCGACGGCTCGGGCCACGTCCTGCCCGGCAGAGGAGGGGAAGGTGCCGAGGGTGTCGTCGTGATCGGCGGGGTTCAGGTCGATGAACGTCCGCCCCGATGCCGCGGGGACCCACTGCCCGCCGACGTAGTTGCGATGCACGTCCGCCACGACTCCATGGTACGAGGCCTGCCTATCCCTGGTCACGTCCCAGGCCCGGTGAGACCCGCTCACATTCTTTACGTTCTTTGAGTACAGAATGGTGTTCTACACCATCTTATACTCAAAGAACAGTCAGATCGGGGGCCAGGGGAAGGAGCGGCCCGGCCCGGGGGCCGGGAATTTCTTCGCCGCCAGCGCCGCCTGTAGCCGCCGGCCGAGCACCTCGATCTCCTCGTCGTCGAGGAGGTCCGCCAGCACCGGGCCGAGGTCCCCGATGAGCGCGTCCTGGAGGCGGCAGAGGCAGTCCCGCGCCGCGACCGGGATGGGCTCGCCGGCGAAGTCCCACAACACGGTGCGCAGCTTGGGTTCGGCGTGGAAGCAGATCCCGTGGTCGATCGCCCATAGCGTCCCCGACGGGTCACTGAAGACATGCCCGGCCTTGCGGTCGGCGTTGTTGACCACCAGGTCGAACAGGGCGATGCGGCGCAGGTCGTCCAGGTTCGCCTCGTAGAGGTCGAAGGCGGTGCACTCGAAGTCGTGGTCGACGAACGCCTGGACCGAGCCCACGCCGAGGGGGCCGTCGCGCAGGACCGTCGGCGGGACGAAGCCGAAGCCGGCGGCACGGGAGACCTCGAAGGCCGCGACCTCCCGGCGGCAGAGGGTCCCCGAGGGGAAGTCCCACAGCGGGGCCTCGCCCCGGCGGGGCTTGTAGACGACCAGGCGCTCGGGGTCCGCGTCGCCCCGGCCGGCCCCCAAGCGGGCGAGAAAGGTGTAGTTGGACGCGGCGGGCATGAGGCCCACCAGCTCCATGTCCCCGCCCAGCAGGTCGGAGACCTCCAGGCGAGGCTCGATGTCAGGCCTCGGTGCGGTGGCCGTTCGAGGCGAAGCACTGGTGGCCCTCGGGTTCCATCGGCACCCGGCACAGCGGGCAGATGGGCCGTCCCTGGGCAGCGATCATCATGCCGTAGGCGCTGAGCGCCTCGAGCTGGGCCCGGGTGATCCAGAACCGGGCGCTCGGGGCGTCGCTGGCGTCTTCCTCGGAGTCCTCACCGACGAGAGCCCTGCACTCGATCAGCACCCGGTCGCGGTCCTCCGCATAGCCGATGGCGACGGTGCCCACGCGGAACGCCGGCTCGATCGGCTCCTCCAAGGCCATGGAGTCGGCATCCCACTCGATCGACTCCCGGGGGTACCCCGCCGACTTGAAGATCTCCTCCGTGCCCTCGCTCATCGCGACCACGTGGTCCTTCTCGACGACGAGCGAGACGCTGTCGAGCCCCTGGCGGGCCTGCAGGTAGAAGGTCCGCCGACCCGGGGGGCCGAGGGCCCCGAAGGTGATGCGGTCGACACCGTCGAACTCCCACTCGCGATCGCTCACGATCGGGGTCCCGTTGGGGTAGGTCCTGCAGGTCGGGGTCGGGGCGCGGGCTTGAGCCGTGCAGCGAGCTCCTCCAGCGATCCAGAGTCGCCGATGCGGAGCAGGCGGGGGACCCGCTCGCCGAGGACGAGGGCGCTGACCGAGGCGACCCCGACGACGATCCGCTGGTAGAGGTCGGTCGGGAGACCGAGGTAGCCGGCGACGATGAGCCGGATCATGTCGGCGTGGGACACGGCCACCACGGCCGCAGCGGGCTTGTTGCTCGCCCGGATGGCCTCGGCGGCCCGCATCCCGCGGGTCTGGGCCTCACGGATGGTCTCGCCGTTGGGGAAGCGGAAGTCGGCGGGGCTGGTCTGCAGCCGGCTCCAGGCCTTCAGCCGGTAGAGCTGCGTGAACGACCGGCCCTGCCAGTCGCCGTACTGGACCTCGGCGAGGTCCTCCACCAGGGTCGGGGTCAGCCCGAACTGCTCGCCGATGGGGGCCGCGGTCTCCTGGCAGCGCTCGAGCGGGGAGGAGTAGACCGCCTTCACGGGCAGGCAGGCCAGGCGCCCGGCAACCTCCTTCGCCTGGCGCGTCCCCTCTTCGGACAGGTGCACGCCGGGAAGCCGCCCGGTGAGGCGCGTCCCCGTGATCGGCGTGGCCCCGTGGCGGACGAGTACGAGAAGCATCCCCCCAAGGCTACTCGGTGGTGTCGTGGCATGATCCCCCCGTGAGCAGGGACGTGCGGGGCACCCGGGTCGAGAAGGACTCCATGGGCGAGGTCGAGGTTCCCGCCTCCGCCTACTACGGTGCCCAGACGCAACGGGCCGCGGACAACTTCCCCATCTCGGGGTGGCGCTTCGGCCGCCGGTTCATCCGGGCGCTCGGCCTCGTCAAGTGGGCGGCGGCCCAGGCCAACGAGGAGCTCGGCCTCCTCCCCGCGGAGGTCGCCGGGGCGATCCGCGCCGCGGCGGAGGAGGTCATCGACGGCGCCCACGACGACCAGTTCGTCATCGACGTCTTCCAGACCGGCTCCGGCACGTCCACCAACATGAACGCCAACGAGGTGATCGCCAACCGCGCCAGCGAGCTGCTCGGCGGCCATCGCGGGGCCAAGCACCCCGTGCACCCCAACGACCACGTCAACCGCTGCCAGTCCTCCAACGACGTCATACCGACGGTGACCCACCTGGCCGCCCTCAGCGCGATCCACGAGGCGCTGCTGCCGAACCTGCAGCGGCTGCGGGTGGCGCTGGAGGCCAAGGCACGGGAGTTCGACGGCATCCTCAAGTCGGGCCGGACCCACCTCATGGACGCCACCCCCGTCCGGCTGGGACAGGAGTTCGCCGGCTACGCCGCCCAGGTGGCCCACGCCGCCGTCCGCATCGAGCGGACCACCGCCCACCTGGGGGAGCTGGCCCTCGGCGGCACGGCGGTGGGGACCGGGATCAACGCCCATCCCGAGTTCGCCGCCCGGGCCATCGAGCACCTCCGGCGCCGGACCGGCTTCGACCTCGTCGAGGCCCCCGACCACTTCGAGGCCCAGGGCGCCCGCGACGCGGTGGTCGAGGCCTCGGGGGCGCTGCGGGGAGCTGCCGTGTCGCTGGCTCGGATCGCCAACGACCTGCGCTGGCTTGCGTCCGGCCCCCGCACCGGGATCGCCGAGATCCGCCTTCCCGCCCTGCAGCCCGGGTCCAGCATCATGCCCGGCAAGGTCAACCCCGTGATCCCGGAGGCCGTCATCCAGATGGCGGCCCAGGTGATCGGCAACGACGCCGCCATCACCCTCGGGGGGCTCGGCAGCATCTTCGAGCTCAACACGATGATGCCGCTCATGGCGTACGACCTGCTCTTCTCCATCGAGACGCTGGGGGCTGCGGCCGGGGTCCTGGCCGAGCGGTGCGTCGAAGGCATCGAGGCCGACGAGGACCGTGCCCGTGAACTCCTCGAACGTTCTCTGGTCATCGTCACCGCCCTGGTCCCGCTCATCGGTTACGACGCCGCCGCTGATGTGTCCAAGGAGGCATACGCCACCGGGCGGTCGCTGCGCGAGATCGTCGTCGCCCGCGGCCTCATGACTTCGGAGGAGGTGGATGCAGCCCTCGACCTCCGGCGGATGACCGAGCCCGGGCTGGGACCCCCGGGGACCGACGCAGGATAAAGTGTGGCTCGTGCGGATCGGCTCGGCACTCTCCACGAACCCCGACTCCCTGGCGGCGGTCGAGGATGCCCTCGGGCGGGCGCTCGCCTCGCTGGACGGGGAGGCGCCGCAGCTCACCATCCTCTTCTACTCGGTCCACCACCTCCCCGCCATCGACCAGATCGCCGCTGCGGCGGCGAAGGCGGTCGCCCCCGGCACCCTGCTCGGCTGCACGGCGCAGGCGGTCGTCGGCGACGGCAAGGAGGTGGAGCAGGGACCCGCCCTGAGCGCCTGGACCGCCAACCTCGGCGGGGCAACCATCGAGCCCTTCACCATCGCGGTCGCCGAGACCGAGGACGGGCCGGCGACGCTCGGCCTGCCCTCGCTGGACGCGGACACGAAGGCGGTCATCCTCCTCGGCGACCCCTACAGCTTTCCGGGCGACGTCCTCGACCAACTCAACTCGTCCGGCCCGGCGGTGCCGATCATCGGCGGGATGGCCAGCGGCGGGCGGGGTCCGGGCCGCCACGCCCTCCTGCTCAACGGGGAGGTGCGGTCCTTCGGCGCCATCGGCGTGACGCTCAGCGGGGACATCCACATCGAGACCCTCGTCTCCCAGGGCTGCCGGCCGATCGGTTCGTCGTTCATCGTCACCGCCTCCGAGGGCAACGTCATCCAGAGCCTTGCCGGGTCGCCGCCGCTTGAGCGGCTCCGTGACCTGTTCGCCAACCTCTCCTCCGAGGACCAGTTGCGTGCGAACCGGGGCCTGCACATCGGCATCGTGATCGACGAGTACGCGACCGACTTCGGGTCCGGCGACTTCCTCATCCGCAACGTCATCGGGGCCGACCAGAACACGGGGGCGGTGGCGGTCGGCGACGACGTGCACGTCGGGCAGACCGTCCAATTCCATATCCGGGACGCCTCGGCGGCCGACGAGGACCTGCGCAGCGCCCTCGGCGTGCTGGAACTTTCCCGCAGCGGGGACCCCAACCCGCTGGCCGGCGCGCTGATGTTCACGTGCAACGGCCGCGGCCTGAACCTGTTCGGCACCCCGGACCACGACGTCGAGACCGTCCGGAGGAGCATCGGGGAACTCCCGGTTGCGGGCATGTTCTGCGCGGGGGAGATCGGCCCCGTGGGGGGCCGCAACTTCCTCCACGGCTTCACCGCCAGCCTGGCGCTGTTCATCGCCCCGGCCGACCGGCCCGACTAGGTCCGCCCACGGAGGTGGGCGGGAACACTAGCGTTTTCCGTAAAAAAAGCCGCCCACCTAGAGGCCGGGCCACTCCTTTTTCGTGGACGCCTTCTTCAGCGCGTCCTCGAAGCTCGCCTTGGCAGGCGGAGGGGGAGGGTCGTCCAGGGAACGCTTGCCCTTCAGGTCCCCGGCGGCCCGGAGCACGTCATCGAGGCTCTTGCGGGGCGCCCCGTCGATGCGGATGCGGATGGCAGCCAGGACGTCGGCGTGCTCGTCGCTCAGGCCCTGGTTCCGGCCGATCTCGGCCAGGACCGCCTCCGCCCGCCTGAGGAGTGCCTCGTCCCCGTCCACGTCCCAATTCTACCGGCAGGCCCGTTCTCACGGCAGGCCGGGTCGGGCCACCAGTCGCCGGGCCGACGTGGACATAATGGGGCATGACTACTACCGGCCGATCCACCCTGCAGCTGCCTGACGGCACCGTCTCGGTCCACCGCCTCGACGAGGTGGCGGCCGAGGCAGGCGTCGACCTCGCCCTCCTGCCCCACACCGTCAAGATCCTCCTGGAGAACATCCTGCGCCGCCGTGGCACCCGCGACGTCTCCGAGGAGGACGTCGCTGCCCTCGCCCGGTGGCCTGATCCCAGCCGGGGGGCGCGCATCGCCTTCGTCCCGGCCCGCGTCCTGATGCAGGACTTCACCGGCGTCCCTGCGGTCGTCGACCTCGCCGCGCTCCGCAGCGCGGTGGCCGCCGCGGGCGGCGACCCTGAGCAGGTCAACCCCCTGGTGCCCGCCGACCTCGTCATCGACCACTCGGTGCAGGTCGACGAGTTCGGCACCGCCGGCGCCTACCGCATGAACATCGACTGGGAGTACCGGCGCAACGCCGAGCGTTACGCCCTCCTGCGGTGGGCCCAGCAGGCCTTCCGGGGCTTCCGGGTCGTGCCGCCCGGGATGGGCATCTGCCACCAGGTCAACCTGGAGCGACTTAGCCGCGTGGTGCAGGTGCGCACCGACGCCAAGGGGAGCTACGCGCTTCCCGACACCCTGCTTGGCACCGACTCGCACACCACCATGGTCAACGGGTTGGGCGTGCTCGGCTGGGGCGTGGGTGGCATCGAGGCGGAGGC
>DASPZW010000584.1:0-2711 GCA_035636055.1 Actinomycetota bacterium | reverse complement strand
ACGTGGGGCCTGAGGAATAGGCGGGGCCGGCTGCCGGGCCAGGCTGCGTCGCTCGAGCCGTCACCACCTTGTGTGGTCGCCCTCGTACCTGCTGGGCGGGTCCCGGCGCATCTTTGGCTGTTTGGCCGCGCCAGGCGCGGTCAAACAGCCACACTTCGAGGCCGTGGCTTCTGCAAGGCACCTAAACGGGTGTTATGGGAAAATAGCGAATCCGACATGACCACGAAGAGTGGTTGTCCTTGGTCACACTCAAAGTATGGCGTGCACAGCCTCACGGGATCGTGACAGGGAAAGCAAGATACATCCAGCGAGACGTTTGTCGTACCTGCTACAGGTCCGTCCGAAGGGCCGAGGCGAGGTGGAGGGACTCGACGCTCATCATCGACTTGAAGTCGTCGAAACGCTGACGGATGTCGGACTCGGTGAGTGCCTGCACCCGCTCGGTGCCGAACCCCTCGACGTTGAACGACGCCATCACCGAGCCCACCGCCATCGCCCGGCGCAGCACGCCTTCCGCCAGGTCCCCGCCCCCGTGGCCGGCGAGGTAACCGAAGAAGCCCCCGGCGAAGCTGTCGCCGGCGCCGGTCGGGTCGACGACGGTCTCCAGCGGGTAGCCGGGCATGCCGACGAAGCCATCCTCGCCGAACAGCGCAGCGCCGTACTCCCCCCGCTTCACCACGACGAAGCGGGGGCCGAGGTCGCGGAGGCGGCGGGCCGCCCGCACGGTGTTCGGCTCGCGGGTGAGGGCGCGCACCTCGGCGTCGTTGAGGAGGAGGGCGTCCACGGTGGCGACCACGTCGAGGAGGGCGTCGCGCTGGGTGTCGATCCAGAGGTTCATCGAGTCCAGGCCCACCAGGCCCGGGTCCGCGCGTCCGTCGGGCCCGCCATTGGCGTACTCCGAGCGGACGGCAGCCTGGAGACCCGGCTGGATGTTGCCCAGGAACAGGGTGCCGGCCGCCTTCGAGGCGTCGGAGAGCCTGGGCTGGAAGTCGGCGAAGACGTTGAGTTGCGTGTCGAGGGTGTGGGCGGTGTTGAGGTCGAAGTCGTAGCGGCCTCGCCAGAAGAAGGTGGTGCCCCCCTCGACGTGTTCGAGGTCGTCGATGCGGATGCCCCGCCGCGTGAGCACGGTCGCGTGCTCGTCGGTGAAGTCGTCGCCGACCACGCCGACCACACTGACCTGCGTGAAGAAACTTGCCGCCAGGGCGAAGTGCGTGGCGGAGCCACCAAGCATCCGTTCACGCTCCCCGAAGGGGGTCGCGACGGAGTCGAACGCAACGGAACCGACGACCACGAGGCTCATATGGCCGTTATCGTCCCATACCGGCCGGGAAGACTCCCGATGGGTGGGGCAACCATGCACAGGAGGTGCCCAGATGGCAGGTCAACTTTCCGGCAGGACCATCGCGTTCTTCGCTGCCAACGAAGGCGTCGAGCGGGTCGAGCTCACCACGCCGTGGGAGCGCATCCGCGACGCCGGCGCGACGGTCGGGATGATCTCGATCGAGCCGGGTGAGATCCAGATGATGAACCACCTCGACAAGGCAGACACGTTCCCGGTCGACAAGGAGGTCGTGGGGGCCGAGCCGGCCCGCTACGACGGTCTCGTCCTCCCCGGTGGCGTCGCCAACCCCGATCTCGCCCGCATGAATCCCCAGGCGGTCGCCTTCGTCAAGGCGTTCTTCGACACGGGCAAGCCCGTCGCGGCCATCTGCCACGCCCCGTGGATGCTCGTCGAGGCCGATGTGGTTCGGGGCAGGACGATCACGTCGTGGCCGAGCCTCCGGACCGACATCCGCAATGCGGGCGGCACCTGGGTGGACCGTGAGGTCGTGGTCGAGCGGGGCCTGGTGACCAGCCGCAAGCCCGACGACCTCGATGCCTTCTGCGCGGCCGCCATCGAGGAGTTCGCCGAAGGCGCCATGGCTCACGGACGGCAGCGTCGCTCGGCGTAGCCCGGCATCGGGGCTCCGGCGCGGGCCGCACGGGACGCAACGGTCTTCGCGCCGTAGTCTCGTGTCCAGTGGGGCCGAGATCTCCGAGGAGGAAGGGAACCGGCGGCGGTGAGGCGCTGTCGTTCGTCTCCCTGAGCGAGGCAGCCGCCAAGGCCAACGCTGCGCCCAGGGCCAACACCGGGACCCAGACCAACGGGATGCCGGGCCCCCCGCTGCGGCTCTGGCGCCCGAGCCTGGCCGTCGTCGGCTTCGTAGCGCTCGCAGCGACAGCGGTCCTGGTCGCCCCCTCGGGACGTTCAAGCCTCGGCCTGGCCGCGCGCCCCGTCTCGATTCCCGCCACCACCCCGCTGCCGGCGGGGACGCCTGGCGGGACGCCGTCCCGGCCGGCGGCCGCCGACGCTGCCGGCGGTCCCCTCGACCCCGCCAGATTCGGTCCCAGTGCCTGCGTCGCCCTCCTGCCCACGGCGGGGGACCGTCACCAGACCGTGTTCCTCGACGCGGGCCACGGCGGGCCGGACCCGGGCGCCCTCGGCGTCACCCAGGGTGGCGTGGGGGTGGACGAGGCGAGGCTGACCCTCCCGACGGCCGTCGATGCTGCCCGGCTGCTCCAGGGGCGGGGTTACCGGGTCGTCCTCTCTCGTACGGGCAACGCCGCGGTGGCTATCCCGGGCCCGGGCGACCTGTCGAGCGGCGTCTACACCGTGGAAGGGGCGCTCAAGGACTGGACGGCACGGGCGGCCTGCGCCAACGCGGCCCACG
>DASPZW010000583.1:0-3085 GCA_035636055.1 Actinomycetota bacterium | reverse complement strand
GAACTCGGCGACGCCGCCATGGCGCCACCCGAGCCAGCGTCGGCCTCGCGTCGCCCCAAGGCTGCCTGAGGTCCTTCGGTGAGGGTGCGCGTCCGGCCCACCAACAAGACGATGACCTGCTGCCCGGCTCCCGCCAACCTTCTGCCGCCAGGGCCTCGGTCCTCGGCGACCTCCAAGGAGCGAGCGGGCGCAGTTGTGCCTGGGGACCGCCCCCATCAACCATCGTGTCGCCGGGCCCTGCGCCCGAGCACCGAGATAAGACTGGGCGCCCAGCGCACCTCCCACCGGCCCCGGCGACATCTGCGACCGGGAGCGCCTATGGGGTGATCCTTCTTCTCCTGCCTGGCGGATCGTCTTGCTGCTCGCCGCCGCCCTCAAGGTCGTTCGTCCTCGCTTCGCTCCGGGCGCTCCACCTTGACCCCTGCGTCGCGGAGCAAGAGCCTCGCAGCCATGAAGGAAGAAGGGGAGTTTGTCAGTAGAACGTCCTTGACCCAGGGCCCCTCTACAACTAAGAAGATCCGTTAGGCCGACGGGCGGGCGACGACGGCCGTTCCGATCGAGCCCCCCGGCGGGATCACAAACGTGCCCTGGGGCTCGACGATGGCGAAGCCCGCGTAGCGCAGCATGGTCTCGAGCGCGCACGTGCTCATGATCCAGTAGGCGGTGTTCTCCCCCGGGAACTCCTCCGTGCCCTGGTAGCCGAAGGAGATGAGCGGCCGGCCCGGGAACTGCTCGTCCAGCTCGGGGAGCACCGCCGTCTCGATGACCGCCAGCTCGCGGGTGACCGAGCGGATCGCGTGGAGTGCCTGGAGCGGGTTCTGGAGGTGCAGCAGCAGCGATCCGCAGAACACGACGTCGAACGTGCCCACCGTGTAGGGCGAGAGGTCGTACACGCTGCAGTGGCGGTACTCGACCTTGGAGCGCCGCAGCTTGTGGGCCATCCGGAAGTGCGTCGGCCAGGACGTGTTGTCGGCCCACACGCCCAACCGGGCCCGCATGTGGGGCGTCCAGTCGCAGTCCCCGACGCTCGGCACGTCGATCGCCACGACCCGCTCCGCGCCGCGGTCTTCCATCTCGAAGGCGAAGAAGCCGTCCCCGGTCCCCACGTCGAGGACCTCCTTTCCCCGAAGGGTCGACGGGATGCCGTAGCGGTCGACGACGGGGCGGATGTCGTAGACACCTTTTGACACGAGCCCGTTGCCGAGCTCGATCGTGTGGTACCACCCCTGGAGCCGTGCGTCGTCGGGTCGGGTGGGGAGGTCGGCTGGCATCGGCGAGATAGTAACCGCTCCGCGCCGGGATCATCGTCGCCCTGGGCGCGGTCGGGGGCGTGGT
The DNA here is from genome assembly GCA_035636055.1 of Actinomycetota bacterium. Lineage (GTDB taxonomy): Bacteria > Actinomycetota > CADDZG01 > JAHWKV01 > JAOPZY01 > JAOPZY01. The sequence goes on along the minus strand of DASPZW010000583.1, from coordinate 1,750 downwards.
GGGGGCCGTGGTGGTGGGCGTGGCTTACCGGGGCCCCGGGTCGACCACGTCGCCACGATCCCCATGAACGAGAGGGACAGGGCGACGACCGCAAGGCCGTGGATTGGCCAGCGGGGCTGGTAGCGGAACTCGATGGTGTGGCTGCCCGGCCCGACCGCGACGCCGCGCAGCGACACGTCGACCCGCAGGATGGGCGCCGCCCTCCCGTCCAGTGTGGCGGTCCAGCCCGGATACCACTGGTCGGAGAGGACGACCACCCCGCCAGACGTGATCGACGCCCCAGCGGGCACCGACACCACGACGTCCTGGGCGTCGTAGCGCTGGAGGACCGCTGCCGGACCGGCCGGGCACGATGCCGGTGGTGCACCCAGCTCGCCGACCGCCGGCCCCGGGGCCACGAGGACCGTGGCCTGGAAATCCGGTCCGCTCATCGTCTGCATCCGCCGGAGGGCATCGGCGTCGCTCGCCACCGACCAGCAGGGGACGAGGAACGCAGCGGGAAAGGCGCCGGCCTGGTCGAAGACACTGAACCGGTCGTTGGTGGCCAGCGTCCCCGGCCCCGCCTTGCCGTTCGGCGCCGTGACGCTGTCCACGCCGAGGAGATCGAGGACCGCCGGCTCGGTCGCCCGGTCGCCGAGCGGGAGGATGGCGTTGTCCACCTGCGAGGAGGCCGGCAGGTCCTGCTGCATGAGGGACCGCAGCCGGAGCACGCTGGCCGGCACCAACGGGTCGTAGCCGTTGATGCTGTAGAGCCCGAAGACCATCGAGAAGTTGGGGGGCAGCTGCTCGTTGTCCGTCTGCACGAACCGGGGCCGCTTGTCGGGCAGGAGGGCCAGGTACTGCAGTTCGGGGCTGGACGCCACGGGGGGTGTGTCGGGTTGGAAGGGGTGGTAGGAGAAGCCGAAGATCCACAGGTCAGCCCCCACGAGCAGGACCAGCATCCCGGCCGCCAGGACGGAACGCCGCGAGGATCGTGCGACGAGGGACGCCAGCCACCATCCCGTGCCGAGCACCGCGAGCTGGCGCAACCCCCGGCCCAGCACGAAGACCACCGACACTGTCGTTCCCCAGCGGAACACGGTCAGGGCGGCCAGGGCTGCGAGCAGCACGCCGGAGGCAACGGTGGCGGCCCGGGTTGCGCGCGGGGACCTGCGGAGCAGCGCGTCGAGCCCGAGGGCCGCCAGCCCGGCGATCCCCGCGTCCAGCAGCAGGGCCATGAGGTTGGTGCCCGGGAACCGCGAGAGCAGGGGGAGTTCCACGAACACGACGCGCAGGAGCGGCGCCCCGAAGGCCCCGGCAAGGCCGAGCAACGCCACGAGTCCGAAGGAGAGACTGAGGCGCCGGCGCCCGTGGAACACGCCGGCCACGGCGAGTGGCAGGGTCAGCACGCCGGCGTAGACCGCCGTGTCGGTGTAGTAGACGGGGGCGAAGAGGTAGTTGTTGTTGACCGGGTTCCCGAAGAAGTCCGGGATGAGGAGTGTCTTGAGGAAGGTGCCGGGGATCTTGTACGCGAGCAGCGTGGCGTACCCGGTCGAGTGGGCGATCTGACCCGCGTACTCCAGAGCGCCGAAGATCTGGATGGAGGCCAGACCCAGGCCGATCCCGTAGGTCCCGGCCATGGTGAGCGCCCCCCGCACCAGTTCCTGGATCGCGGCCCCCGGAGCCCCCTGGGCCCCGTGTGCCCCGTGAGCTGCCCGTCCGGAGCGACGGACCTCAGCGGCGGCCGACACCATGGCAACGACGGCCCACA
>DASPZW010000582.1:0-3348 GCA_035636055.1 Actinomycetota bacterium | reverse complement strand
CGAGGCCCAGTTCGTCCGCCGCCTGCGGGCCGACGGCCTGATCGTCCGTCCCTGGCACGCTCCTGGAGGCGGAGACGTCCAGGGCTACAGCGTCGCCCTACGCCCGAAGGTCGCCGGCGTGAAGCCCATTTGCCACGGAGGCCAGCGCCTGGCCCGGGACCTCTCCCTGCCGGCTCTGCGGGCCAGGTGGGGACCATCCAGCGACCCCGCTACGGCCATTGCCGAGTGGACCCGCCGCCGTGACAGCGCTCCCAGCCCCGGGCGTGAGGCGCAGCGGATCCGAGCGGCTCAGCGCCAGGAGGCAGCGCACGAGATCCAGGGCGTGATCGTCCGCCTCTCGGCTGTGGATCCCGGCGATCGCCAGACGTGGGCTAGCGCCGCCGGGGAAGCCTCGGGAGTGCTGGCCAACCTCTCGGCCCGCCTCGAACCCACGAGGCCGGGACCGATCGCAGCGGCCTCGGACGCCCTGGCGGCTGCGGCACAGACCCAGGCACCCACTCCCCACGGCTCCCCGCCGGCCGACGTCGGGGCATGGAGGGACCTAGCGGCGGTGGCCGGGCAGGCCGCCATGCCAGGGGGACCGGTGGCCTGGCTTGCCGTCGTCGCGGAGCTCCGCCGTGCAGCGAGGGCGATCGAGCAGGCAGCCTCGGCTCGCCGAGACGCACACCTCGCCGAGCAGGGGGCTCGCCTCGCCGGCGCTCACCTTGAGGCGCTGCACGCCCGGTGGCGGGATCAGCGCCCTGCCCCAGTCGTGGCCGAACACCACCGGGAGCGGGACTTCGGGCTGTGACCTGGTACACAGACCCCACCCGAACGCGCAGCCCAAACGGGCGACTGCGCCAGGGCCTGGCTCACGGAACAGGCTTCCCCAGGGTCCTCTGGGGGTTGAGCCGAGATACGTGTAAAACCGGCCACGCCCAGGATGTGTCGTCTCCCGGCCGGCGTCAGAGCGCCAAGGCGAGTGCGCCATCAAGCGGTTCGGGAGCCGATAGGTCCACCACATAGTCCCCGAATCGCTTGATCTTACGGGTGATGTAGGGGCTCAGGCCAGCCACGTCCTCCCTGGTCACGGGGAAGGCATCCTCGATCAGGGCCTTTAGCGCCACCGACATGTCCACGACGTTCTGGATGGCGACGGCGGTGGCTACGAGGTCGTTGTACTTGACCGCCTTCTCCTGCTCCTCCGGGTCGTTCTGGGCGATGATCCCCTCGCCACCGAAGAACACCCACTGGGCGAAGCCGTTGTAGGCCTCTACCTTGTTCTGAACCGCGGTGATGCCTTCTCGCATCTCCGGATCTGAGATGAACTTGAGGAGGAAGACGGTCCGGATCACCCGGCCAAGCTCACGGAACGCTTGGTAGAGGCGGTTCTTGCGGCTGTAGTTGCCGAGCTTGCGCAACAGGACCGCAGAGGAGACCTTCCCTGCCTTGATCGAGAGCACCACCCGGAGCAGGTCCTGCCAGTGCGTCTCGATCAGGTCCCAGTCGATGGCCTCGCCGAAGAGGGCGTCGATGTGCTCGTAGTGGGTGCCCCGGACCGGCCGGTAGAAGATGAGGTCCTTCCAGTTGCGGATCCGGGGCATCAGCTCGATACCCAGGAGGTAGGCCAATCCGAAGACCGGGGTCGACTGCCCCTGCGTATCGGCCCACGAGGAACATCCATGCAAAAAGTAGCGCTTAGGGATTTAGGCAGTTAGGGAGATTCATGCGGGCGAGGACTCCTTTGATCTAGCGTTGCGGCCCATGGCCGTGGATGTCCCCGCCGAGGAACAGTTCGACACGGCTGGGTACGACCGGTTCAGCCTCGGGACGCCCACCCGTCGGGAGCTGGAGCGGTACTTCTTCCTCGACGACGCCGACAAGATGCTGATCGCCAAACGGCGGGGAGATCACAATCGGCTGGGCTTCGGCCTCCAGGTGGCCACGGTACGCTACCTTGGCACCTTCCTATCCGATCCCCTGGATGTGCCTACCGAGGCGGTCGACTACGTCGCCTCCCAGCTTGAGATTCCCGATGCCTCCTGTGTGAAGGCATACCTGGAGCGGAAGCAGACCCGCTTCGAGCATCAGTGGGAGATCGCCCGGGAATACCGGTGGCGGGACTTCGGCGACGTCGAGGACGAGCTGATCCGCTGGGTTGGCGATCGAGCCTGGACCACCGGGGAGGGCCCGAGAACTCTCTTCGACGCTTCGGTGGGATGGCTGCGGCATCGCAAGGTGCTCCTGCCGGCAGCGAGCACACTCGGCCGGGTGGTCGGCCGGGTGCGCGAAGAGGCCGAGCAGCGACTCTGGACCACCCTGGCTGGCATGCCGACTCCAAGCCAAGCGAGTCATCTGGAGGCACTGCTGAAAGTCCCCAAGGGACCGCGCTCTTCGGATCTGGACAGGCTGGGCAAGGGGCCGGTGACCGCATCGGGCAAGTCCATGCTGGCCGCTCTGGACCGGGTGGCCGAGATCGCCGCCTTCGGGCTGGGCAACATCGACCTCGGGGCGGTGCCCCGCCGGCGAGTGGTGGAGCTGGCGCGCTACGGCATGGCGGGCAAGGCCACCCTGCTGCGCCGCCATCCTTGGGCCCGGAAGCTGGCGACGCTGGTCGCCACCGTTGTGCATCTCCAGGCCAAGGCGACCGACGACGCCCTGGAGCTGCTCGACGTCCTCATGACTACCGACCTGCTGGCGCACGCCCACCGGGTGTCCAGGGAGGAGAGGCTGCACCGCTACCCACAGGTGAGCCGGGACGCCGGCAGGCTCGCTGCCGCTGTGCGGGTCTTGCTGAAGGCCAGCGAGTCGGGAACGGCCATGAGCCTGGAGGCACTCTGGGAGGCGATCGAGGCGGTGGTCTCGCGCGCCGACCTCCGTGCGGCCGTGGACAACATCACGCGGGTCGTGCCCGGCCCGGATGAGGATCCGGATGCGGAGTGGCGTGGATCCCTGGTACAGCGCGCTACGGGGTGGTGCGGCGGTTCCTGCCTCAGCTCTGCGACACCATCGAGTTCGGCGCCCGGCCGAGGCGATGCCCATCCTGGAGGCCCTGCGCGCCCTCCCCGAACTCGTGGAGTCCCGGCCAACCACCAGGGTGCCGGCCGGCCATCTCGACGAGGAGCGGGTGGCGGTGGGCGTCGTGCCGCCCGCTTGGCGCAGGGTCGTGTTCCCTCCGGGGAGGCCGGAGGGGACGGTGCATCGCGCCGGCTACGTGTTCTGCGTGCTGGAGCAGTTCCACCAGCGCCTTCAGCGCCGCGACATCTTCGCCCCGGCCTCCTCCCGGTGGGCCGACCCACGGGTGCAGCTGCTGGCCGGGGAGGCCTGGGAGGCGGCCAAGGCCCCGGTGCTGAATGCCCTCCAGCTCCC
>DASPZW010000581.1:0-3098 GCA_035636055.1 Actinomycetota bacterium | reverse complement strand
ACCGGATGCGCAGCAGGCGCTGCCATCCGTCGGGATGCATCTCGTAATAGATGCGCCGGTCGCCCGGGAACGACACGCGGGCCACGATGCCGAAGCGCACCAGCAGGCTCGTCGCCGAGCTGACCGACCCCGCCGATAGCTGCAGCACCTGGCGGAGTTGGCCGGCCGACTGGTGGTGCGGCTCGCACACGACGAGCCAGGCCAGAACCCGGGCCAGGCTGCGCGGCACGCCGACCTCGGTGTGCATGCCCACCTGCTCGACGAACTGCCGCTGCCACGCGGGAGGGTCGGCAGGCCCCGGCGTGGTCTGGGCGGACCCGGTGCTCAAGCGCCGAGCACGTCCCGCCGCCGGAAGGCGACGCCGCCGGCGAGGGCGCACGCGGCCCCCAGCCCGACCAGGGCTGCGGCGCTGCCCCGGTGCGGGGGAGCGGCCGGGGCCGGCGCGAGGTGGTAGAGGATGGACGTGTCGAGGATCCAGTGGCTCGTCGTGACCACGGACCCAACGAACTCCACGAGGAAACCCCACGCGACGAGGCCGTAGACGGCGGGGGTGACGATCCGGGGGGCTACCCCGTGGACGAGGGTGCCGAACCCGAGGAGGAACAGGGCGGGCGGCACCGTGTTCAGGCCGCCCTCGACGAGGCTGCCGAAGCTCACGCCACTGTGCTGCGAAGCGGCGCCGATCCATGTGGCAACCCCGGCTGCCGCACCGAAGGCGAACAGGATGACGGCTTCGACGCCGAGGCGCCCGGCCAGCCACGCGCCACGGCCGACCGGTCGCGCCAGGAGGTGCTCGACCCGTCCCGTGGCCTCCTCCTCACGGTTGGCGACGGCGTGCCCTGCGGCGACCAGCGACAGCATGATGGCGACCAGCAGGAACGACAGCCCGAGGTAGGCGAGGGTCCCGCCTCGCTGGCCGCCCAGGCGGCCCAGTGCCTTCTCGATGGCGGCCGACCCGGAGGCGGCAGCGGCGGCGCTGCGGGCGACGAGGCCCTCGACCGCGGCCACGGTCGTCACCGCAAGGAGCCAGGCGACGCTGTTGGGCCGTAGGAGCCTCACGCTCAAGCCGGTTGGGCTCCCGAGCAGCCCCGTCCTGGCCGGCGCGCTGTCGGCTTCGGCCAGGACCCCGGCACCGACGTCGCGGGTGCCGGCGAGGTGGACGCTGAGCCCGGCGAAGGTCGCCACGAACGCCCCGATGGGCAGGAGCGGCAGGAGGTGGGATCCCTCGAGGGGATGCAGCTCTTCGACCCACCCGATCGGGCTCGCCCAGCGGAGCCATCCCAGGCTCGTCCCAGCGTCGGCGACGACCCGGATGAGGTACGCGACCCCGAGCATGCCGCCGCCGAGGCTCGCAGCCCGGCGCCGGGTCGTGGCGAGCTGGCTCGTGAAGGCCCCGACCGCGATGAACATCGCAGCGCCGCAGGTCAGGCTGAGCGCCAGGAACAGGCACCCCCTCGGTGACAGGGCAGGCTGGACCGCCCGCCCGTCGGCGACCGCGGCGAGCGAGGTGATGGCCAGCACGACCCCCCATCCGGCGGCCACCCCGGCAAGCCCCTGGGCGGCGGCCCGGCGCCGGGTGGTCCAACCCGCGAGCAGCAGCTCCCACCGCCCGGCCTCCTCCTCCCCTCGCAGCAGGCGGGTCGATGCCAGCAGACCCCAGACGGCGCCGATCAGGGTCAGGGTGACGGTGGTGCGCCAGCTCGCGAAGCCGGCGACGGTGTCGATGTGGCGGGCCGGCCCGATGAGTGCCCGGAGGCCGGCGTTGGACCCGAACGAGCGGGCGAGCTCCTCACGGGCCACCTGGGTCTTGTAGGTGAGGGCGAAGCCCGAGATCGATCCCACGACGTACGCCCCGAAGACGTAGCCCCACACGAGGGCGGAGCGGGCTGCCCTCCGGGCGACGAGCCGGCGCAGCACGGTCGTGGGCGAGCCGGCCACCGCCGGAAGCGCCGGGGTCCCGGTTCGGGTCAGGGTTTCAGCGCTGGGCATGGGCCCGTTCCTGCGGCGCTTCATGGGTCCCGTAGTGGGCCAGGAAGAGCTCTTCCAGGGATGGCTCCCGGCTCAGCAACTCCCGCACCCCCGTGCCCGCCAGGGCCTTGAGCAGCGGCTCCATGGGCCCCTGGACCTGGCAGCGAATGCGGTTCCCCTCCACCACGAGCGACGTGATCCCCGGCACCCCGGACAGGTCGGGCGGCGGCCGGTCGAACACGGCCTCGACCAGCAGGGCCGAGAGGTGGCGCATCTCGGCGAGGGTGCCGATCTCCACCAGCCGCCCGGCTCGGAGGATGGCAACCCGCTCGCAGAGGGCCTCGACCTCGCTGAGGATGTGCGAGGAAAGGAATACCGTCTGGCCGTTCTCCTTGGCTTCGGTGATGCTGTGGCGGAATGCCTGCTCCATGAGGGGGTCGAGGCCGCTGGTTGGCTCATCAAGGATGAGCAGGTCGGGGCGCCCCATGAGCGCCGCAATCAGCACCAATTTCTGGCGGTTGCCTTTGGAATAAGCTCGCACCTTTTTCTTGGGATCGAGCTCGAATCGTTGGATGAGCTCCGCGCGGTAGGAACTGTCCACCCGACCCTGGACATTGCCGAGGAGTTGGAGGGTCTCCTCGCCCGTCAGCGAGGGCCAGAGGGTTGCCTCCCCCGGGCAGTATGCCAGCCGTTTGTGCGCCTCGACGACGTCGCGCTGGCTGTCCAGGCCGAAGATCTCCGAACGCCCCGCCGTGGGCTGGGCGAGGCCCAGCAGCAGCCGGATCGTGGTGGTCTTGCCCGCCCCGTTGGGGCCGAGGTACCCGACAACCTCACCGTGGGCCACCTCGAGCGTGAGGTCCGACACCGCCGTGACGCTCCCGTAGCGCTTGGTCAGACCCTCGGTCCGGATCGCCGGTGCGGTCGCCGTGCCCATGGCCACCTCCTCATATGTTTCAGAATATTCTGAAACAAGTGGGGCCAGCGCGCAAGGGGGTCGTTCGGAATGCGGGGGCCGGTGGGCTGGGCGCTCCGAACGGATCAGTCGATGAGGCCCTGCCGCAGTGCGGCGGCCACGCCCTGGGTCCGGTCGCGCAGGCCCATCTTCGTGTAGATGTGCGCGATGTGGGTCT
>DASPZW010000580.1:0-3276 GCA_035636055.1 Actinomycetota bacterium | reverse complement strand
GCGGCGGGCCGTGTTCGACGAGGTGTCGGTCCGGCAGCGCCGCCTCGACTTCGAGGTCGACACGCTGGTCCAGAAGATCAGGGCCGAATCGGGCCGCCTCTACTCCGGGGTCGTGAACAACGCGAAGGAGCTCCAGGACATCTCCCGGGAGGTCGAGGCCCTCAAGCGCCGCAAGGGCGTCCTGGAGGACAACGACCTCGAGGTCATGGAGGAGCGCGACGGGGTGGAGAAGGAGCTGGATGCCCTGACGATGGACCGGTCGTCGGTGGCGGCGGAGATCGAGGCGGCACGGATTGCGCGAGACCAGGCGTCCGGCGAGACCGGCACCCAGCTGACCGCAGCCCACGCCGAACGCGACAGGTGGGTGCCGCGCATCGACCCCGAGCTGCTGGCTGTCTACGACAAGATCCGCGCGTCGAAAGGCGGGGTCGGCGCGGCGGCCATGGTGGAGGGGACCTGCCAGGGCTGCCACATGCGGCTCCCGGCCCAGGAGGCCGAGCGGGTCCGCAGTGCCCAGGGCCTCGTGCGCTGCGACGAGTGCCGCCGCATCCTCGTCGTGATGTGACGGGCCGTGATGTGACGGGCCGTGACGTGACGGCAGATTCGCTGAGCGGGGAGTGGCAGATCCGAACCGACGGGGCCGCCAAGGGCAACCCGGGTCCTGCCGGGATCGGCGTCGTGCTCATCGATCCCAAGGGCAGGGTGGTCGAGGAGTTGGGCCAGGGGATCGGCTGGGCGACCAACAACGTCGCCGAGTACCAGGCCCTCATCGAGGGCCTCAAGCTCGCCAAGCGCCACGGGGTCGACCGGCTGGCGGTCTTCTCGGACTCCACGCTGGTCGTCGAGCAGATGAAGGGCGCCTGGAAGGTCAAGCACCAGGGACTGAAGCCCCTCTTCGCCAAGGCGCGCGCCCTGGCCAAGGACCTGGGGACCGTGCGCTTCGTCGCCATCCCGCGGGAGCGCAACCGCCGGGCCGACGAACTCGCCAACCTCGGCGTCGACCGGGACAACCCCGGCGCCGAGGCGCCCTCGCCCGGTTCAGGGACCGAGCGGTTGTTCTGAATGTTCTTCTGGTACCTCGGAGCGGGCTCCGCGCTCCTGCTGCTCACCCTGGGTCCCCGCCGCATCGACTACCGCCTGGCGCTGCTGGGCCTCGTCCTCCCGCTCGTCGACATCCCCATCCGCCTAGCGGCGTACCCCCACTCGCACCTCGGCGTGCACCTGTACGGCCACACCTTCGCGTTCGCCCTCGTCCTGGCCCTCGCGGTCATGACGGTGCTGAGGGGGGCGGTTGCCCGGCGGTGGTTCGTCGTGCCGATGGCCATCGTCATCCACCTCCTGCTGGCCGGGATGCTCGGCGATCCGATCGGGCTGTTCTGGCCGATGCTCGGCACCCACTTCACCGCACTGCCGGCCGGTGTCCGCCTGCTCGCCAGGGTGCTGCCGCTCGGCCCGGTCGACATCGCCAGGGAGGTGCTGGGCCTCGCCCTCCTGACCTATGTCGGGTTCGCCTACGGCCTGGACAAGGCGCAGCTGCGGCGACAGTTCCTCCGCACCGGGACACTTTCCACGCGGCGGGACGCAGGGCTTGCGACGGTAGAATGGTCAGGCAGTTGGCCGGGCGACCGCGGCCCCGTGACGAACGGGGCTGAGGAAGGTCCGGGCTCCACAGGGCAAGGTGCTGGGTAACGCCCAGGCCGGGCGACCGGCGGACAGTGCCACAGAGAACAGACCGCCCGCCCGGACTCTGAAGAGTCACTCTTGAGAGTCGGGGCGGGTAAGGGTGAAACGGTGCGGTAAGAGCGCACCAGCGCCCCGGGTGACCGGGGCGGCTTGGCAAACCCCACCCGGAGCAAGACCAACAGGGGACATGGAGTGACCCGCTCCCACCGCCCCGGGTAGGTCGCTAGAGGCCGGCGGCAACGCCGGTTCGAGATGGATGGTCGCCCCCTCGCCCCTCGGTGAGGGACAGAACCCGGCCTACAGGCCAACTGCACGGAAGGGGCCCTCGGGCCCCTTCCGCTCACAGCGCTCTGCAGCGACTCAGGCGGACTTGCCGAGCATGCGGGTGATCTTGGTGCCGCACTTCGGGCAGGTGCCCTGGGCGGCGAAGCGGCCGTTGGGGAGCTCTTTCTTCTCACCCTCGAACTCTCGCTTCTCGCGGCACTTGACGCAGTAGCCCTCGTAACTCGCCATACAGGATTCCTTTCTCGACGCCTCGTCTGGCGGGCCTCCCGTTGTGGTGGTTCGGGCCCCCTGAGGCTAACACGACATTTTCTCTGCCCAACAGATGCCGCCAGCTGGCCGCGGCCTGCCGCCCCCTGCCGCCAGTGGGGAAGCCCAAAGGGCGCCGACTCGTCTGGTAGCGTGGGGGCCATGCTCGCCCCAGGAACCACAGCCCCCTCATTCACCCTACCCGACCAGGATGACACGCCGGTGTCGCTCGCAGATTTCGCCGGGCGGTGGGTGGTGCTGTGGTGGTACCCGCGGGCCTCGACGGGCGGCTGAACGAAAGAAGGGGAGGGGTTCCGTGACCGAACCCAATGGTTCACCGAGGCGGGGGCCGTCATCCTCGGGGCCTCCTTCGATCCTCCGGCAGAGAACAAATTCTTCCGAGACGCCCGGCGCATGCCCTTCACGCTGCTCTCCGACACGGAGCGGGTCGCCGGGGAGGCCTACGAGGTGCTGAAGGACCCGGCCGACCGTACCGCCGGCGGCGCCCGCCGCATCACCTACGTCATCGACCCCGAGGGCACGATCCGCCTGTCCTACATGGTCGAGGACATCGAGATGCACCCGGCGAAGGTTCTCGCCGACCTGCGGGAGATCCTGGGCATCACGGTATGAGCGACCGCAGGCCCGTCGCCACCGACGGGGCGCCCGCAGCCATCGGACCCTACGCCCAGGCGGTCCGCCAGGGCTCGCTGCTGTTCTGCTCCGGCCAGATCCCGCTCGACCCGGCCTCGGGCCAGGTCATCGACGGCGGGATCGAGGCCCAGACGGCCCGCGTGCTGGACAACCTCGCCGCCGTCCTCGCCGCCGCGGGCGGGGACCTCGCGGACGTCGTGAAGACGACGGTGTTCCTCGCCTCGATGGACGACTTCCCGGCGATGAACCAGGTGTACGCAACCTACTTCGGCGCCGAGCCCCCCGCCCGCTCCACGGTGGGGGTCGCGGCCCTGCCGAAGGGGGCCCGGGTGGAGATCGAGGCCATCGCCTCACTGCCGACCTGAGGCTACGACCTGGCTCTGACCTTTCTTTGAGTATAAAACGGTG
>DASPZW010000579.1:0-9368 GCA_035636055.1 Actinomycetota bacterium | reverse complement strand
CCCCCACGGCCACCGAGCACCACGGCGGCGCCCGCAAGCAGTCGATGTTCGAACCCGCCATCCTTCGCCGGGCGGTCGGCGATGCCCTCCGCAAGCTCGACCCCCGCCAGATGGTGCGCAACCCCGTCATGTTCGTCGTGGAGGTCGGGAGCGTCCTCACGACGGTGCTGTTCGTCCGTGACCTCCCGTCGGCCTCCGGGGCCGACAGCGCCTTCACGGGGCTGGTGTCGGCATGGCTGTGGTTCACCGTCCTCTTCGCCAACTTCGCCGAGGCGGTCGCAGAGGGCAGGGGGAAGGCGCAGGCCGACACCCTGCGCAAGACGCGCTCGGAGACGGTCGCCTACTGCCGGGCCGCCGACGGTGCCCTCTTCGAGAAGCCGTCGTCCCAGCTCACCATCGGGGACCTCTGCGTCGTCCGGCCCGGTCAGCTGATCCCGGGGGACGGCGAGGTGGTCGAGGGCATCGCCTCGGTCGACGAGTCGGCGATCACGGGAGAGTCCGCCCCCGTGATCCGCGAATCGGGCGGGGACCGCTCGTCGGTCACCGGCGGCACGCGGGTCCTGTCCGACGAGATCGTGGTCCGGATCTCCTCCAAGCCCGGGGACAGCTTCCTGGACCGGATGATCTCCCTCGTCGAGGGGGCCAGCCGGCAGAAGACGCCGAACGAGATCGCGCTCAACATCCTGCTGGCCGGCCTCACGATCATCTTCCTGCTGGCGGTCGTCTCGCTCCAGCCGTTCGCCATGTACTCCCACGCCTCCCAGTCCATCACCGTGCTCGTCGCCCTGCTCGTCTGCCTCATCCCGACCACCATCGGCGGGCTGCTGTCGGCCATCGGGATCGCCGGGATGGACCGCCTGGTGCAGCGCAACGTCCTCGCCATGAGCGGCCGGGCGGTCGAGGCCGCCGGCGACTGCTCGACCCTGCTGCTCGACAAGACGGGCACGATCACGCTCGGCAACCGCCAGGCCGCCGAGTTCCTCCCGCTGCAGGGCGTGAGCGAGCAGGACCTGGCGGACGCCGCCCAGCTTGCGAGCCTGGCCGACGAGACGCCCGAGGGCCGCTCGATCGTGGTGCTCGCCAAGGACCGGTACGGGCTGCGGGAGCGCGAGCTGGTCGGCGCCACGCTCGTCGCCTTCACCGCGCAGACCCGGATGAGCGGGGTCGACCTCGCGGCCCACGATGGAATGGCCGCCCGCAGCATCCGCAAGGGGGCGGCGGACTCGGTCCGGCGGTGGGTCCGGGAGCAGGGGGGCCACGTCCCCGACGGCCTCGAGCCCATCGTCGAGGGCATCTCGACCTCGGGGGGCACGCCGCTCGTCGTTGCCGACGGGAGCCGGGTCCTCGGCGTCATCCACCTGAAGGACGTCGTGAAGTCCGGCATCGCGGAGCGCTTCGAGGGCCTCCGCAGGATGGGGATCCGGACGGTGATGATCACGGGCGACAACCCGCTCACCGCAGCCGCGATCGCCAAGGAGGCCGGCGTCGATGACTTCCTCGCCGAAGCGACGCCCGAGGACAAGATGGCCCTTATCCGCAAGGAGCAGGCCGGCGGCTTCCTCGTCGCGATGACCGGCGACGGCACGAACGACGCCCCGGCGCTGGCGCAGGCCGACGTCGGGGTTGCCATGAACACCGGTACCCAGGCCGCCAAGGAAGCGGGCAACATGGTCGACCTGGACTCGAACCCGACGAAGCTGATGGAGATCGTCGAGATCGGCAAGCAGCTCCTCATCACCCGGGGGTCGCTGACGACGTTCTCCATCGCCAACGACGTCGCCAAGTACTTCGCCATCATCCCAGCGATGTTCCAGCAGGTGTTCCCGCCCCTCAGGACCCTGAACGTCATGCGGCTGGCAAACCCGCACTCGGCCATCCTGTCGGCCGTGATCTTCAACGCCCTCATCATCGTGGCCCTTATCCCCCTCGCCCTGAAGGGGGTCAAGTTCCGGCCGCTGGGCGCCGCCGCCGTGCTGCGCCGCAACCTCCTGATCTATGGGGTCGGCGGGGTCGTCGCCCCCTTCATCGCCATCAAGGCGATCGACCTGGTCATCGCCGCTCTGGGTGTGAAATGAGAGGGGTACACTGAGGATGCGCCGCCAACTGCTCCCCGCATTGAGGATGACCATCGCACTCATCGTGCTCCTGGGGCTGGCCTACCCCCTCGCCATGACCGGGATCGCCCAAGCCCTGTTCCGCTCCAAGGCCGACGGCTCGCTCGTCTCCCGCAATGGCGCCGTGGTCGGCTCCCGCCTGATCGGGCAGGGCTTCGCCGCCGCGAAGTACTTCCACCCCCGCCCGTCGGCAGCCGGGGCCAACGGCTACGACGCCACGGCCAGCGGGGCCTCCAACCTCGGTCCGTCCAACCCCCAGCTTCAGAGCACGGTGGCTGACCGGGTGAAGGCCTACCGGACCGAGAACAACATGGCCGCCGACGCCCCGGTGCCCGTCGACGCGGTCACGGCGTCGGGATCGGGGCTCGACCCTGCCATCTCCGTGGCGAACGCCGACGACCAGGCTGCCAGGGTCGCTTCCGCCCGTGGGATCAGGACCGTGGACCCCCTGCTGGTGTTGATCAAGGCCCACACCCAGGGGCGCCCGCTCGGCATCCTTGGCGAACCGACCGTCAATGTCCTCGAGCTGAACCTGGCCCTGGACAGCACGACGTTCCACTGACGGGGCAGACCATGGCCCGGGGCAAGCTCCGGATCTACCTGGGGGCAGCCCCCGGCGTCGGCAAGACCTACGCCATGCTCAACGAGGGATGGCGCAGCCACGAACGCGGCAAGGACGTGGTCGTCGGCTACGTCGAGACCTACGACCGCCCGAACACCCGGGCGCAGATCCGGGACCTCGAGGTCTTCCCCCGGGCGCGAATCGAGTACCGGGGCCAGGCCTTCGAGGAGATGGACCTCGACGGTCTGCTTGCCCGCCACCCGGAGGTCGCCCTCGTCGACGAGCTGGCGCACACCAACGTGCCGGGCAGCCGCCACACCAAGCGCTGGGAGGACGTCGAGGAGCTCCTCGACGCCGGGATCAACGTCATCTCGACGGTCAACGTCCAGCACCTCGAATCCCTCAACGACGTCGTGGAGCGCATCACGGGCGTGGCGCAGCGCGAGACGATTCCCGACGCCGTCGTGCGGTCCTCCGACCAGATCGAACTGGTGGACATGAGCGCCGAAGCCCTGCGCCGGCGGATGGCCCACGGCAACGTCTACCCGCCCGAGAAGGTCGACGCCGCCCTCGGCAACTACTTCCGGGAGGGCAACCTCGCTGCCCTGCGCGAGCTGGCCCTCATGTGGGTGGCGGACCGGGTCGACGAGGCACTGCACGACTACCGGCAGCGCCACGGGATCGCCATGCCGTGGGAGACCCGCGAGCGGGTGGTGGTCGCCGTCGACGGGAACCCGGAGGGCGAGCACCTCATCCGCCGGGGGGCCAGGATGGCGGCCCGGACCAAGGGCGATCTGCTCGCCGTGCACGTCCGCTCCGCCGACGGCCTCGCCCAGCCGTCCCCAGAGCACCTGGGGCGCCAGCGGGCCCTCGTGGCGGAGCTCGGGGGGCGGTACCTGGAAATCACCGGCGGGGACGTGGCCGAAACCCTGACCAAGTTCGCCCGTGCGGAGAACGCCACCCAGCTCATCCTCGGTGCGCCGCAGAAGTCGCGGTGGGAGGAGCTCATCCACGGCTCGATCATCAACCGCGTGGTCCGCCTCGCCGGCCCCATCGACGTCCACGTCATCTCGTCCAACGAGGGATCCGCCCACGAGGTGCTGCCCCGCCCGATACGTAGGCGCCACCTGGCGCCGCTGCCGCACCGCCGGCGCCAGGCCGCCCTACTGTTCGGCCTGGCGGGGGCACCGCTGGTGGCCATGGTCCTGGCGCCATTCCGGGACACGCTCGGCTCCTCGGGCAGCCTGCTGCTGTTCCTGGTCCTCATCGTCGCCGTCGCCATCATGGGCGGCGCCCTGCCGGCGCTGACCGTCGCCGTGGTGGCCTTCCTCGTGGCCGACTGGTTCTTCATCCCCCCGCTGCACACCCTCACCATCGGCCACCCCGTCGACGCGCTGGCGCTTGCGGTCTTCCTCATCGTCGCCGTGGCCGTCTCAGCGGTCGGGGAACGGGCAGCTCGGCGCACCGTGCTCGCAACCCGCAGCCAGGCGGAGGCAGAGGCGCTGGCCCGCCTCGCGGCAAGCTCGGTGCTGTCGGCGGGGGAGGAGGCGCTGCCCAACCTCCTCAGCCAGCTCCGCGAGACGTTCGGGCTCACCGCCGTCGCCGTGCTGTCCCCGGACGGGGCGGGCTGGCAGGTCGATGCCGCCGCCGGGGAGCCCGTCCCCACGCGGCCCGACGACGCCTCCTTCTCCGCAACCCTCGAGGAGGGGTCGGTCCTGGCGCTGGCCGGCGGCGAGATGGTGGGGGAGGACACCCGCCTCCTGAACTCGTTCGTCGCCCAGCTCCGGGTCGCGCAGGCCGGGCGCCGCCTGCAGGCCGTGGCGGACTCCGCCGGCGAGCTGGCGGAGTCCAACCAGCTCCGCACGGCACTCCTGGCCGCGGTGTCGCACGACCTGCGCACGCCCCTGGCGTCGATCAAGGCCTCGGCGAGCAGCCTGCTCTCCAAAGAGGTGGAATGGTCCCCCGAAGCCATCCAGGGCTTTGCCCACACCATCGAGGTCGAGTCCGACCGGCTCAACGCCCTGGTGTCCAACCTGCTCGATATGAGCCGCCTCCAGACGGGGGCCCTGCACCTCAAGCTGCGGGCCGTGGGGTTGGAGGAGGTGGTCTCGGGGGCCCTCAGGAGCCTGTCGCGCGACATGTCCTCGTTGACCGTCGACGTCCCCGACAGCCTGCCCGCCGTCGATGCCGACCCAGCGCTGCTGGAGCGTTCTGTGGCCAATGTCGTGGAGAACGCCCTGTCGTGGTCGCCGGAGGGACGGCCGGTGCGGGTCGAGGCCGGCGAGGTCGGCGACCGCGTGGACCTCCGCGTGATCGACCGGGGTCCGGGCATCCCCCTCGGGGACCGCGAGCGCGTCTTCCAGCCATTCCAGCGCCTCGGCGACGGGGGCCGGGTCGCCCCCAACGGCGTCGGCCTCGGCCTGGCGGTGTCCAGGGGCTTCGTGGAGGCCATGGGCGGCGAGCTGCTGGTCGAGGACACGCCCGGCGGGGGCACGACGATGATCCTCTCCCTCCGGCAGTCCGCATGAAGCGGCGCTGGCGCCGAACGTTGAGCCAAAACCACCCAAAAATGCACGTTGTGGCTCAAAGTTGCTTCGGCGACGGCCCCCGCGGCGTCCGCTAGAGTTCGGCGGTGTTGAGCCGGATCCTCGTCGTCGACGACGAGCCGCAGATCCGCAAGACCCTCGAGGTCAACCTCCGGGCGCGCCGCTACGAGGTGGATCTTGCCAGCACGGGCGAGGAGGCCCTCGAGCTGGCGGCCCGCCATCATCCGGACGTCGTGATCCTCGACCTCGGCCTGCCTGGTATCGACGGCATCGACGTGGTGCGGGGCCTGCGCGGCTGGAG
Organism: Actinomycetota bacterium; assembly: GCA_035636055.1. Taxonomy (GTDB): domain Bacteria; phylum Actinomycetota; class CADDZG01; order JAHWKV01; family JAOPZY01; genus JAOPZY01. Next base: position 3,845 of record DASPZW010000579.1, on the reverse strand, counting down.
CACGGTGCCGATCGTGATCCTCTCGGTGCGCGACCGGGAGGCCGACAAGGTCGCCGCCCTCGACGCCGGCGCCGACGACTACGTCACCAAGCCCTTCGGCATGGACGAGCTGCTGGCCCGCATCCGGGCGGCGATGCGCAGGTCGTCGATCACCGATGAGGCAGCGTCGGTCGCCACCGAGCACTTCGTCGTGGACCTCGCCGCGCACCGGGTGAGCCGGACCGACGGCCGAGACGTCAGCCTCACGCCCACGGAGTGGCAGCTCGTTGAGGTCCTGGTCCGCAACCGGGACCGCCTCGTGACCCAGCGCCAGCTCCTCCAGCAGGTGTGGGGGCCGGCCTACGAGCGGGAGACCAACTACCTGCGCTCCTACATGGCCACCATCCGGCGCAAGCTGGAGCCGGACCCGGCCCAGCCCCGGTACTTCCGCACCGAACCGGGTGTCGGGGTCCGCTTCGTACCGGGCGGTAGCCAGCCGGTCAGGGCATAGCCCGCTCCCGACACGGGGACTTCGGACCCTAGCAATGCCTAGCAATGCGGACCCCTAGCATTCGAGCCGCGGTTTGTTCATATTGGTGATCGATGATCCCCCGCCGTGAACTTGCGACCATCCGGCGGCGGTTGGCCGCCACGGCTCCCGCTCCCTGGGTGGTCGAACGAGACGCAGCCGGTGCCCCGCGCATCCGGACGGACGCGGACGCCGACGGCAGGGAGCTCGTCATCTGGCGGGACTTCGAACCTGCCCCCGAGGCCGACGTCGAGTTCATCGCCCTCGCCCGCAACCTGCTGGACCGGCTGGTCGACGCCGCCGACGACGCCGCCGTCGATCTCGTGTCCCCCGAGGAACTCGACAGCCTGGAACGGGCCGCCCAGCGGGCCACGTCCGCTCCCTGGACGCCGGTGCTCGAGGAGGAGCAGCGCACCGGGGCCTCCAGCTTCATCCGGGTGGACGGCGAGAACGACGTCCCCGACATGTACGTCTGGCTGGGCGAGGACTTCGCCCCCAGCCTGGTCGTCGAGCTCATCGCCAACGTCCGCCAGGACGTCCCCCGCCTCGTCCTGGAGCTTCGCCGCCTGCAGGACTGAGCGCTCGTACCACCTGGACTACCATCCAAGGATGGCTCAACGACCTAAGCGCTCGATCTCCCTCCCAGCAGACCTGGCCGCGGCCACCGCGGCACACCGGTTGCGGATCGAGGCCGGCCGCAAGGGTCTCGCCGAGTGGGAGGCCGAGAACGGAGTCCTCACGGCGGCGGAGCTTGTAAGCGGCCTGACCAGAGCCCGGGCCGTTCGGGGAGAGCAGCTGCAACGCGGCCAACCTGATGAGTGGGCGTTGGCTTGCTGGCCCGTTGATCTGGTCACCCTGACGTGGTCGACGTCACGGTGGTGGAAGGGGCTGCCCGTCGGGGGGACGGGGTCGTGACGTCGAACCGGACTCACATTGCACTCGTGGCCCGAGCGGCGAACGTCAAATTGAGGATCGAGGCCGTCTGAGGCAGGGCTCGGCTCAGCCGGGTCGCTCGGAGACGATCGAGTATCGTCCCCGGTATGCGCATTTTCGTGACCGGGGCCGGAGGCTTCGTCGGCGGCCACCTCTTGACGACGCTGCAACGAGCCGGCCACGAGGTGGTCGCCGCGTCCCACTCCCCCTGGCAACCGCCGGTCCCGGTGGCGACCGAGGTCTTCGACGTCTGTGACGCGGCCAGCTTTAGGGACGTCCTCGACGCCCACCGGCCCGACGGCGTCATCCACCTCGCGGCGATGGCCTCGCCGCAGCGCTCCTGGGAGGCCACCGACGAGACGTTCGCCGTCAACATCATGGGCGCCAGCCACCTCCTGCAGGCCCTCGTGGACCGACCCGAAACGAGGGTGCTGCTCGTCGGATCCGCCCAGCAGTACGGGCACGGCACCGGCAGCCCCCTGGTCGAGACGGACCCCCTGCAGCCGCGGTCGCCCTACGGCGTCAGCAAGGTGGCCCAGGAGCTGGTCGGTGCGCTGTACCGCCGGCACTTCGGGATGCCGGTCATCGGCGCCCGGCCCTTCAACCACACTGGGCCGGGCCAGAGCCCCGACTACGCGATCGGGGCGTTCAGCTCCCAGATCGCCGAGATCGAGCGGGGCCTGCGACCGCCCCGCATGAAGGTCGGCTGGCTGGGGAGCCGGCGGGACTACCTTGATGTCCGGGACGTTACGGCCGCCTACCTGTTGCTCATCGAGAGCGGGGACCCGGGCGAGGTCTACAACATCGCCTCGGGCAGTGCCGAGCGCGTGGGTGATCTGCTCGATATCCTCTTGGAAGCAGCCGGACTCAAGGACGCAGTCGAAGTGGTCGCCGACCCCGAACCCCGCCCAGGGGACCCCGAGGTCTTGGTGGGCGACTCGTCCAAGCTACGGGAGGCTCTCGGCTGGAAGCCCGAGATTCCTCTTTCCACGTCGCTCGTCGACACGCTGGACTGGTACCGGGCACGCGGGTAGGGCACGGGGGACGGTGGACTACATGGGGAGGTGTTGAGTGAAGGTATTGATCACAGGGATCACCGGCTTCGTCGGCAGCCACTTGGCCGAGTTCTGTCTGAGCCGTGGCGACGTCGACGTCGTCGGGTCCTACCGGTGGCGCAGCCCCCGAGACAACATCGCCCACATCAAGGACCTGAGCCTGGTGGAGATGGACATCCTCGACGCGACATCGTGCCACCAGACGATCAAGGCAGTGAAGCCCGACCGGATCTTCCACCTGGCGGCGCAGTCTTTCGTCCCCACGTCCTGGTCGAGCCCTGCCTCGACGATGAACACCAACATCCTCGGCCAGCTCAACCTCTTCGAGGCGCTGCGGTCCCTCGATCGCCTCGACACCCGTTTCCACGTCTGCGGCTCCAGCGAGGAGTACGGCTACGTGGCGCGGGAGGAGACGCCGATCACCGAGGACAACCCCCTGCGGCCCCTGTCACCCTACGGGGTCAGCAAGGTCGGCCAGGACCTGCTCGGCTACCAGTACTTCCGCTCCTACGGCCTCCACACGGTTCGCACCCGGGCGTTCAACCACGGCGGCCCGCGCCGAGGCCAGGTGCTCCTGCCATCGGACTTCGCCAAGCAGATCGCCGAGATCGAGAAGGGCCTCCGGGAGCCCGTCGTGTCCGTGGGCAACCTGGAGGCGCTCCGGGACTTCACCGATGTCCGCGACATCGTCCGTGCCTACTGGCTGGCGCTGGAGAAGGGTGAGCCGGGCCAGGTCTACAACATCGGGACGGGCAACGCCCCCAGCGTCCGGGACATCCTCGACCGGCTGCTGGCCATGACCGAGGCCTCGGTCGAGGTGCGGCAGGTTCCGGAGAAGATGCGCCCCTCAGACGTCGAGATCCTGATCTCGGATTCGAGCCGGTTCCGCGCCGCGACGGGCTGGGAACCCCAGATCTCGCTGGACCAGATGCTGGCCGATACTCTCGATTACTGGCGTGAGCGCGTCTAGTTCGCCAGCTGTGGGGTAGGCTGGTTGCGCTCGCGGGGGGTTCGTGCTTGAAGACATCGGTCGTTGCGGTCGTTGCAGCCAGCCTCTTCCTCATCGCGGCCTTCTTCGGCATCGGGGCCGGGCACGGGACGCCGCCGCCGCCTCCCCAGATGATCTCGCTCACCGGGGCGCAGCCGGGGGCCGTCAGCCTCCCGTTCTCTGACCTCACCCCGACGCCCTCCGTCCCGGGCTCGCTGTCGGCCAGCCCGTCCGACGTGCTGGCCGTCGGCCACGGCGTGCAGCAGCGGAGCCTCAAGGATCTGACCGCCTCGACAGGCAGCGGGACGAACAACGGCACGGTTGACGTCGCCCTGGGGGGGACCACGGGGGATCAGAGTTC
>DASPZW010000578.1:0-6635 GCA_035636055.1 Actinomycetota bacterium | reverse complement strand
CTCGGCATCCGCGAGCGGCCAGCGGCGGGGCCCGAGGGTGACGACGGCGACGTTGTCAGGCACGCCGGCGCCTCCCTGAGGGCGACCAGGTCGTGAAACGCGCAGAGACCATCTCACCCCCCCTTCGCGGTTGTCATCATTGTCGGCGTCGCTCGTCTGTAGCTGAAGGGGCAGGGCTGCCCCTTTTCCCAGGAACGCCACGGGCACCCCCGCCCCTGGCGAGCTTCCTGTAGCCGGCGCACCCTGACAAGCGACGGTTGGTGATGCCGGTGGGGGCCGTCGGGTCCCCCCGTGAACAGAGGGAGGCGCCGTGACGATGTTGCAGGGAAAGAGTCGAGGGTTCGGGGCGGGCAGGCCTGCGAGGCGGTGGCACGGGGCAACGAGCCCGTTGCTGCGGGCAGCGACCTGGGCGGCCCTTATGGTGGTGCTCACGACCGCCGTGGGAGTCTCGCAAGCCGCCGCCAGGCCGGCATCCGTTCCCAGGCCGGCATCCGTCCCCGAGCCGGCATCCGTCATCGGCAGCCACCCACAGAGCATCACGACCGGGGGCGACGGCAACCTGTGGTTCACGGAGTACGACACCCGCCGGATCGGCATGATCAGCACAGACGGGGTGCTCACGGAGTTCGGTGTCCCCGCGGCATCCGGCCTGAAGGACGGCATCGCAGCAGGCCCAGACGGCAACCTCTGGTTCGTCGCATCCTTTGGCAATGTCATCTGCCGGATCACCACGGAGGGGGCGGCCCGTTGTTTTCCCATTCCCACGCCTGACAGCGCCCCAACCGGCATCGCAGCGGGGCCCGACGGCAACCTGTGGTTCACCGAGGCCAACCCCAGCCAGATCGGCAAGGTCGGCGTCGATGGGACCATGACCGAATTCCCCGTGCCCACCGCCAACAGCGGCCCCACGGGCATCGCAGCCGGCCCCGACGGCAACCTGTGGTTCACGGAGACCCGCGGGGGCCGGATCGGCCTGATCACCCCCGACGGGACCACCACCGAGTTCGCCCTCCCCACCGCCAACGGCCGCCCCGCGGGCATCGCAGCCGGCCCGGACGGCAACCTGTGGTTCACCGAGAGCAGCCAGATCGGCCGGATCACCCCCGACGGAGCCATCTCTGAGTTCCCGTTGCCCACCGCCGGCTTCCCCCCGAGCGTCACCGCCGGTCCCGACGGCAACGTGTGGTTCACCGTGTGCTGTCCCGTCGATCGGATCGGCCGGATCACCCCCGACGGCACCATCACCGAGTTCCCCCCACCTGCCAGCCGCGGCCGCACCGTCGAGTTCTCCGTACCCACGCCGGATTCGCAACCGGGGGCGATCACCCCCGGCCCCGACGGCAACGTGTGGTTCACCGAGACCAGGGCCAACCAGATCGGCCAGATCACGCCCGACGGCAGCATCTCCGAGTTCCCCCTCCCCACGGCCAGCAGCGGCATCACCGCCATCGCCGCCGGTCCCGACGGCAACGTGTGGTTCACCGAGACCGGGGCCAACCAGATCGGCCAGGTCACGCCCGACGGCGCCATCTCCGAGTTCGCTGTCCCCACGGCCAGCAGCCGCCTCACCGCCATCACCGCCGGCCCCGACGGCAACCTGTGGTTCACGGAGGCCAATGCGAGCCGGATCGGCCGGATCACCCCCGACGGGACCATCACCGAGTTTCCCCTGCCCCCTGCCAGCAGCCCCAACGGCATCACCCTGGGCCCTGACGGCAACCTCTGGGTCACCCTGGGCGGCAGCAGGGTGGGGAAGGTCACCACCGACGGGAATGCGACCCTCTACCCCGTGCCCCATGCCGCCAACGGCATCCATGCCATCGTGGCCGGAGCGGACGGGAACCTGTGGTTTGCCGGGGGTGACCCCAATACGGTGGGCAGGATCTCGCCGGACGGGGCCAACGTCACGGTCTTCCGCGTCTTTGCCGGAGGGTGCGACTGCCCAGCCCCGGCTCTCACCCCCGGCCCGGACGGCGATGTCTGGTTCGCCGGCATTGGTGGCCCGATCGGCAGGATCAGCCCGGAAGGTGCCATCAAACGATTCTCCGTCCCCTCCCAGAGCAACCTGGGGGGGATCGCAGCCGGCCCCGACGGCAACATCTGGTTCACCGAGAGTGACGGGAACCTGATCGGCCGGCTGGAGGTCGCAGGAGGAGGCCGGGCCCGGGCAAGGCACCACGGACGGCCCGCGGGCCGCACGCAAGCCGACCGATAAGGCGTAGGAAGGTCCCGTCCTGGACCCTGGCGCTCGCCCTCATCGCCGGCGTCCTTGCCAACCGCTCTGCCGGTCGCTTCCTCGCTCCCGCGGCGCGAGCGCCCACGGCGATTAGTGCTTCCCCGGGACCAACTCTCGGCCTGGTCGGCGGCTCTGAGAGAAGTGAGTTTGCTCCAAAACGTGCGCTATGCGCGCTTTTTGGAGCAAAGTAGGTGCTCACAAGACCGGACCGGGGGGATCAGTTCCGGTCCCGAGGCTCAATCCCATTTGTGTATGTTGCTTCTGATCTGCAGCCGGCTGGAGACAATCCGAGGACGTCCGCGGGAACACGAGAGATTGAAGGGCTGAGTGTGAGTCCGGGCGGCGGGACCGTTCCAGCACGTCAACGCCGGTATCGGATCCGCGTCGTGACCGACGCAGGTGCAGATCTGCCTGCGAGCCTGGCGGAGGCCCTCGGGATCCGGATCGTTCACGGGGCGGTCCACTTCGGGACGGAGCTCTGGCAGGGATCCGAACAGGAATTCTGGGAGGCGGTGCGCCGTGGAGGGCCGGCTCCGTCGACCTCCCCGCCGACGGCAGCGGCCCTTGCCGAGGCCTTCTCCGGTGCGGAGTTCGTGTGCTCGATCCACGTCTCGGCCGAGCTCAGCCGGACAGTGGAGCACGCAAAGGAGGCGGCCGCCGGTGCCGAAAGCGTGCATGTCGTGGATACCCGCTCGCTGTCGGTGGGGACGGGGCTGGTGGCCGTGGCGGCTGCGGAGGCGGCGGAGCTCAACACGGGTTTTCATCAGGTGAAGGCACTGGTTCGGCGTCTGGTCGATCAGGCTCACGTGTACGCGGTCATCGAGGATGTGAGCTTCCTGATCCGGGGTGGGCGGGCCGGGCTGATCGGGTCGTCCGCCAAGCCGGGCAGCCGGCAGGTCCTGGCGGTGAGGGGACACGCGATCCCGCTTGGCCATGCCCGGGACCGGCCGGGGGCAATCCGCGAGCTGCTGCATCATGTTGCCGGCCACGGCGGACACAGCGTTGACCGCTGGGCCGTCGGCCACGGCGATGCCGACGACGCTGAGGACTTCGTCGGGCGGGCCCGCCGCCAGCTCGGTCGCGCGCCGTCCTTTGTCGTGCCGCTCGGCCCCGCCGTCGGCACGCACGCCGGCCCCGGAGCACTGATCCTGGGGGTTCTCGAAGCCGGTTAGTTTAGGGCACTAGGTCAAGAACTCCTCATCATCCAGTGCCGGTCGGGGTCTCCCTCGATACAGGTAGACCTCCACATCCTCCACGGTCACCATGCCGTCGGAGAGCATCTCGTCGATGATCGGGAGGAACGCTTCGATCCGGTCCTCACGGTCGATGAGCTGCACAATGATCGGCAGGTCGTCGGAGAGGGACAGGATTCGTGCGGTGTGCAGGTGGCTGGAGGCCCCGAAGCCCTCGATGCCCCGCAGCACGGTGGCGCCGGCCAGGCCCTCCTCCCGGGCCCGCTCCACGATGACCTTCGCCAGAGAATGATGACCGAAGCGGTCGGACTCGCCGCAAAAGATCGACAGTCGCTTGCCCGTGCCCTCAAGACGCATGCGCCCTCCCAACCAGGATTCTAGGGAACTCCGTATCCGGATGCCGCCGTGCTCATGGCCTCTGTCCGTCGCCCGGGATGGCGTCGATCACCGGCGCCCGCCAACCGGCGGGCCGGAGCTCCAGGCGGTTCCAGCAGCCCGTGCGCTGCTCGATCTGGTCGGGGTCCGCCAGCCCGGGGATCAACAGATGCAGCATGCATCGATTCACCGCGTCGTGGGCCACGACCACCGCGGCGCTCGAGCCCACTCGCCGTTCGATCTCGGTCCATGCAGTCATCACCCGGGCGGCGAAGACATCTGCACCCCCGATCCCCGGTGCGCCGTCTGGTCCGCCGGGTGCGGCCTCCAGGTCTTCGCGGGGGCGTCCTGCCCATGGGCCGTCGTCCCGGTCGGCCAGGTCGGGCGACGTCTCGAGGGGGGCGGCCGTGAGACGGCTGATCGCAGCCGCCGTCTCATACGCGCGCACCAGCGGGCTGGTAACGACGAGCTCCACCGGCACGGAGGCGAAGAGCTGAGCGAGCGCCTCGGCCTGGGCAAGGCCCGTTGCATCCAGAGGCTCGTCCAGCCGTCCCGCAAGAAGCCGGCCGCGTTGAGGCGGGTCTGGCCGTGGCGCACCACATAGAGCGTGGCCAGGGAAGAGGTGGACGCCACTCAGCCCAGTGCGCTCAAAATGAGCCCGAGTGCGGCGCCGGCTAACCCCACCACCAAGCTGGCGGCGGTGTTCGCGGCAGCCTCGAGCACCGAGCCGTCTTCGAGGAGGCGCACCGTCTCGTAGGAGAACGTGGAGAAGGTCGTGTAGGCGCCGCAGAATCCTGTGCCGACGACGACCTTTGGGACGCTTCCCAACCCGTGGTAGAGCGCGAGACCGGTGATGACGCCGAGCAGGAACGACCCACTCACGTTGATGACGAAGGTGCCCCACGGAAAGACGCTTTGGATACGCTCCTCGATGAAGGCGTCGGTCAGGTACCTGGCAGGAGCCCCCACGGCCCCGGCCAGTCCCACAGCAAGAAGAAGCATCATCGCCGGCTCCCGGCCCGGTACATGCGAATGTCCACCGGCTCGCGCACGATGAGGCCCTCCGCGATCAGCTTGTCGAGCTGGGGGAGGAAGGCACGGATGCGCTCTGGCTGGTCGACGATGACGATCACCACCGGTAGGGTTTCCCCCAGCGGCAGGGCGTGCGGTTCGTGGATCACCGTTGAGGCCCCGAAGCCCTCCACGCCGCGCAGGACGGTCGCGCCGGCCAGCCCTGCCCGGCGGGCTCGCTGGACAATCTCGGTGTAGAGCGGATGATGCCCGAACTGATCGTTCTCATCGACGAAGACGGTCAGTCGCTCTCCTCGTCCTTGGATGTGCATCACATCCTCCGTTCGCTCCCGGGCCACGCCCGGCCGAGGACGACGCCGAACGAGACCGCCCCGAACCCCACCAGCAGGCTGGCGACCACATACGTGACGGCGACGGCCACCGCGCCGGCCTTGATGAGAAGGTTGGCTTCGACCATGAACGTCGACCAGGTCGTGTAGGCGCCCAGGAACCCGATGGCGGCGAAGGGGCGGACGAAACGGGTGGGCGGCCACCGCTCGCTCACGAGGGTGAGCAGCACACCGAGCACGAACGACCCCGAGACGTTGATCCAGAACGTCGTCCATGGAAAGGTCCCCGGCCGGGTGTGCACCAGCAGTGAAAGCTCGTAGCGGGCAGGAGCCCCCAAAGCACCACCGGCACCAATGGCAGCCAGCCGGCGGACTCGCTCCCCGTGACGCCGGCGAGGTCGTGCAGAGAATGCTGCCGACCCCGACTGCGCGGCGTCGATATCGTCGCCATTCTCCGGCGCTGCGTTCATCCCCTGCACCGCTCGATCCGAACGGTCTGCGTGGGGCACTGAGGCGGTGGCGTCCACGAGCGGATTGTCCTCACTCATCTTCGTGCCCAGCCCGGCCGCCTACGTGTTCGATTCGTTCCCGCGCCGAGACATCGGGGCCGGGCGCCTTCGTTCCAAGGTGGTCGCCGTCCAAGGCAGCGAGGGTCCATCCCGCACCTCCGGGTTTCTTTGACCAGGACCCATCAACCGTCGTGGTGCTCGGGCCTCGGCCCGGGTGGGACCCATCACCCGGGGCACATGATAGCCCGAGCCGGCCGAGGGCCGGGAAGGACGCCGAGGAGCTTCGACCCATCCTTCCGGCGTCACACAGCGGTGGCTGGGTACCGTCGGATATCTGCGATGAAGCTCGCCTTGAACCGCGTCGGTCCCGGCGCTGATGGGCCTCATCATCACGTGGGCAAATCGTTGCCAGCTTCCTGGCGGCAGCCGTTGTACCAGGCCAACAATGGGGTTCGAGCGAAAATGGCACGGGCTCCACCAAAGAGGATGACGCCAGCCGATGCCCAGGACACCCCGGTTGCGCAGGATCCGCCGGTGGGCCATGGCCGGGAGCCACTCGGCCCGCATCGGCCCCCTCGGGATCTCTCAATCGCCGCTGCACGCCGGCGGCGTGGGACTCAGCTTCCGCAGGTACCTGATGGGGACCGTTCGAAGCCCTTCTGGAAACTCGATCCTGGCGTACAGTCCACTGATCGGGAGAACGAAGGCGACGCTGCCCTCGCGCCCGGCGTGCAACCCGCCTGTGATGCTTACGCGATCTGCGGGGCGGACGGCCTCGGGGGCCCGGGGGGGCACGGGGGCCTTCACGACCTTCAAGTCATCCTCTGGAAGGCCCGCGTCCTCGAACAGTGATGGACCCGGGGCTACCATGCCCGACGCCCAGCTTGTTGGTCACTAGCGAACTCGGTCGTTACCGCTTCGGTCGGCATCACAGCGCTCCTTTCCAGTTCAGCCAGAGTTG
>DASPZW010000577.1:0-5004 GCA_035636055.1 Actinomycetota bacterium | reverse complement strand
TGTCGCTGTTCGTCATCGAGTCCTCCTCCACGTGAAAGTAACCGCCGAGGATGGCGGCCGCAGGCCCGACGCTTTCGTACGCCACCGGAAGTGTCAACCCGGCCCGACCCCGGCCCGCCCCGAGACCCAACACAGCCCCGGCCCAGCCCCCGTAAGGGAGTCCCCGCGGCCCGAAGGGCATAATCGGGGAAATGGTCTACGTTCTCGGCACCCTCTCAGCCTTTTTCTATGGCCTGGCCTCTGTCCTGCAGCACAAGGAGGCCGCCGCCGCCCCCCAGTCGGAGTCGCTGCGCCTCGGCCTGCTCGCCCACCTCGTCAAGCGGCCGATGTGGGCCGCCGGCATCGCCGCCGACGCCGCCGCTTTCGCCCTCCAGGCCTCGGCCCTCAGCCGCGGCCCCCTTGTCCTCGTCCAGCCGCTGCTCACCACCGGCCTGCTCTTCGCCCTCGCCCTGACGGCCATCCTCGAGCGGCGACGCATCGCCGGGAGGGAATGGATCGCCTCCGCCGCCCTGATCGGCGGGCTGGCCCTGCTGCTTCTCGGGGAGGCGCCATCCGAGGGCCAGCTGGTCGTTCCGTTCCACCGCTGGATCGTCGGCGGGGGCCTGGTCGCCGTGACGTCCCTGGCCCTCGTCGCCCTTTCCCGGAAGTGCCCCCCACGCGCGAAGCCCATCCTGCTGGCCGTCGCCGCCGCGATCACCTTCGCCATGACCAACGCCCTCCTCAAGAGCGCCGTGGACGTCCTGAGCACCCGGGGGATCATGGAGTTGCTCGACGGCTGGTATCTCTACGCCCTCATCGGCGTCGGCCTCGTGGGGCTGCTGCTGGTGCAGAGCGCGTTCCAGGCTGGCCCCCTCGAGCTCTCCCTCCCGGCGCTGACCGCCGTCGAACCCGTCGCAAGCTCCGCCGTCGGGGTCATCCTCTTCTCCGAGCACATCCGCGCCGACCCAGGGGCCCTGGTCGTGGAAACCCTGGCGGCATGCCTGATCGTCTTCGGCATCTGGGTCCTCGGCCGCTCGCCCACGGTCACCGGCGGCAGGAGCGATACCGAGAGTTTGCCTGCCCGTAACTCAGCAGAAACTCCCACGTAAACAACCGCCCCTACCATCCAACCCCTACAGCGGGTCGCCGGTGCCGGGTCCGTCGTTTTTCGCGACCCCGGCGCCCGCCCAGCCGAACGCTGGATGGGGGCAGGTGGTGTTGGACACGCGGCAGCGAGGTGGACCGAGGAAGCCGCACACCGCCAGGGGTGCCTGACGTGGCCTTTGGCCTGCCCATCGCCCTCGATGTCGCGGGCCGGCACGCCGTCGTGGTCGGCGGGGGCGTCGTGGGCGAGACCAGGACCCGCACCCTCCTCGAGGCCGGTGCCGCCGTCACGGTGATCTCGGATCGCTTCACCAACGGCCTCCAGGAACTCAGCAAGCGCGGCGAGGTGACGCTGCTGCCCCGGGCCTGCCAGCCGGGCGATCTGGAAGGTGCCTTCCTCGCCGTCGCCGCCACGAACTCGCCGCACGTCAACCGCCGGATCCACGCGGAGGCCGACGAGCTCCGGGTGCTGCTGAACGCCGTCGACGACAGCGAGCACTCCCACTTCGCCTTCCCGTCCGTGCTCCGCCGGGGCGACCTGCAGGTGGCGATCTCCACCGGGGGCAGGGCACCGGCCCTGGCGAGGTGGCTCCGCAAGAAGCTGTCGCGCAGTGTCGGTGCCGAGTACGGGGAGCTCGTCGACCTCCTGACGACGGTGCGGCACTCCCTCCCCGCCAGCGTGCAGCGTCTCAGCCGGTCCGCCATGTGGGCTCGCCGCTGGGAACAGGCCCTGGACGACGACCTGCTCGGGCTCGTCCGTAGCGGCAGGACCGACCAGGCGCCCGCCCGCGCCCGCCGCCACCTGCTCACGGGCGCGCCGCCCAGTGCCGCAGTGCCGCGGGTGGCCATCGTGGGTGCCGGGCCCGGCGACGCCGGTCTCCTCACCGAGCGCGCCCGCACGCTCATCGACGAGGCGGACGTCGTCGTCTACGACCGCCTGGTGTCGCCCGATCTCGTCGAAGGCAAGCACGCCGTCCACGTCGGGAAGGGGCCGGGTGCGGACCCAGGACGGAGCGGCCCGGCCCAGGCGGAGATCAACATGCTCCTCGTCCTCTTCGCCCGCCAGGGCAAGCGGGTGGTCCGCCTCAACGGCGGCGACCCCTTCGTATTCGGCCGGGGGCGCCGAAGAGGCAGAGGCCCTGGCAGCCGCCGGGATCGACTTCGAGATCGTCCCCGCCCCCACCTCGGCGATCGCCACGCTCGCCTACGCCGGCATCCCCGTCACCGACCGCCACTGCGCATCCTCGCTCGCCATCGTCACGGGGCAGTCGGCACCCGGCAGGGAGGTGCACTGGCGGGGGCTCGCCACGGCCGCCGACACCATCGTCGTGCTGATGGGAACGGCGGTCCTGGCGCACATCGTGGACGAGCTCATCGCCGGCGGTCTGGACTCCCAGACGCCGTCGGCAATCGTCGAGAACGGCACCACGCCGATGCAGCGGGTCATCGTCGCCCCCATCGGGGACCTGCCTGCTCGCGCGGCCGAGGCGGGGGTGGGTCGCCGAATGTCATCGTTATCGGAGAGGTAGTACGGTTGAGAGATCGGATCCGTTGGTTCGACCGGGATCCCGAGGAGCATGCGGCGTCCCGGCCAGGCAGCGCGCGGGAGGGCCAGCCGACATGACGCGAGACGAATGCACCGGGATCCTTGCAGAGGCACGACGGAAGGCGGGCCTCACCTACCAGGAGATCGCGGACAAGCTGGGCCGCCATGTCATCTGGACCGCGGCAGCATTGATGGGGCAGTGCACCCTCGACGCCACCGAGGCGGCCACCCTCGTCGACCTCCTCGGACTCGACGCCGATGTCAGCGAAGCGGTCTTGGACGTCCTGCAGGAGCCACCGACCAAGGGGGCGGTGGGCACACCGGTGCCCGTGGACCCGCTCATCTACCGCTTCCACGAGATCACCCAGGTCTACGGGCCGGCGATCAAGGCGGTCATCCACGAGAAGTTCGGCGACGGGATCATGAGCGCCATCGACTTCGAGATGGACATCGAGCGAATCCCCGACCCCAAGGGTGACCGGGTGAAGCTGACGTTCAACGGAAAGTTCCTCCCGTACCGCAAGTGGTAACGGAGCGGAGACGCACATGGCGACGAAGGAAATTCGCAACCTGAAACTGGAGCGCGAACGCATCCGGTCCCGGCACGTTGCGGGGGACACGGGGACGTTCGTGGTCCGCCAGCTTTCGGACGCGCTCGACAGCGCGGTGATCGGCCTCTGGGAACGCATCGCCGACGACCGCTGCGCCCTCATCGCCCTCGGCGAATACGGCCGGCAGGAGCTGTCTCCCGCCTCGAGCCTCGACCTGCTGGTCCTGCACCCGTGGGGAACCGACCCCACGGATGCCGCCAAGGCCCTTTCCTACGAACTGTGGGCAGCCGAACTCGATCTCGGCTACGCCCTCTACACACCCGAGGAGGCGCTCCGGCTCGTCCGGACCCGTGTCGACTCGGAGCTGCGGTTCCTCGACGCCCGGCTGCTGGTTGGCGACGCCGAGCTCTTCAAGGGCTGGAAGGCCGAGCTGATGGAGTACAGCCGCGGGTCCTCCGCGGGGTTCCTCGACCGCCTCGCCCCCGTGACCCGCGCCCGCCGCTCCTCGACCGACGATGCGTGCTCCTGCCTCGAGCCCGACCTCATGGACGGCGCGGGGGGACTCGCCGACCTGGCGACCATCCGCTGGATCGAGTCGGTCGTCGGGCCGAAGGAGCTCCCCTGCGAGCCCGGCGCCCTCACCGAGGCGGCCGAGCTGCTGCACCGCGTCCGCAACGAGCTGCACTACATCACCGGCCGCAACACCGACGTCTTCCAGATGCACTACCACGTGCCGGTGGCCGAGGCCCTCTCGCCCGACGCACCGGACCCGTCGGGCCCGGCACCGGAGATCGAGCTGATGCGATCCCTCTACGAGAGCTGCCGCACCATCGCCTTCGCCCTGGACTCCCTCCTGAACGCCGGTGAGGGCCCGGCTGAGGCGGACAGCTTCCTCCGCCTCTTCTCCCTCGACGCCGACCCCAGCGAGACCTGGCCGAGCGCGGCCCGCGAGAGCTTCGTCGGGCTCCTGTCCACCGGCCCCGAGGGTCGCGCCGGCTTCCGCGCCCTGGAGCGCACCGGCGCCCTGGCGACGGCCCTCCCCGAATGGACCGGCATCCGCTGCCTCCCACAGCGCAGCGTCTACCACCGGTACGCCGTCGACGTGCACTGCTACGAGGTGGTCGCCGAGCTGGCCGAGCTGCGCAGCAGCGCCGACGAGCTGACCCGCCGGGTGGCCAGGGAGTCCGAGGCCGACCGCGAGACGTTGCTCCTGGCAGGCCTGCTCCACGACATCGGCAAGGGGTCCGAGGAGGACCACTGCCTGCGCGGCGAGACCCTGGCCCGCAGCGCCATCGAGCGCATGGGCATCGAGGAGCCGCAGGCCTCCGAGGTCGTCTGGCTGGTGCGCAACCACCTCCTCCTGTCCCGGGTGGCCACCCGCCGGGACCTCGGCGACGAGGCCCTCGCCATCGAGCTTGCCGACCGCATCGGTTCCGAACGCCGGCTTCGCCTCCTCTACCTCCTGACCGTCGCCGATGCCCGGGCCACCGGTCCTGCGGCATGGAGCACCTGGAAGGCCACCCTCATCTCCCGCCTGTTCTCCCGGGTGAGCCACGTGCTGCGCCGCGGCGAGCTCGCCGGGGCCGACACCTCCGAAGTAGCCGCCGACAAGATCGAAGCCCTGAAGGCGGCCCTCGCCGACTACCCGCCGGCGGTCCTGGAGCGGCACCTGTCCGGCATGCCGAAGGCCTGGCTGCTGTCGCAGGACATGCGGGGGCTCGTCGATCAGTCGATCCAGATGCTGGAGTACCGCCGCGGGGACGAGCTGCGGATCCGGGCGGTCGCCAACCCGGACGCGGGGATCTGGGAGCTCACCATCGTCGC
>DASPZW010000576.1:0-6745 GCA_035636055.1 Actinomycetota bacterium | reverse complement strand
TCCTGCCTGTGCTCCTCCACAAGCACAAGTTCGGCCGTTTCCAAGTACGTCTCGGCGGTCCGCAGCCGAACCCTTGCTTCGTTGGCCCCGCACGGCGAAGCGCGCACCGGCTCCGCCACGAGGCCTACCGACCCCTTGCAGGCCGGGGAATCGGTGCCCCCACAAGCCGGGGAATCGGTGCCCCCACAAGAGTGATGGCGTCCCGGTCGACCTCAGCAAACAGCGCAGGTTCCTTCCGGCTCAGGCTGGCCCACTGCCAGAAGGAGATGTCCAGCACCTGGAGAGGGTTGCCGGTCCAACGCTGAATCTTCGCGTGAAGGTCGTCAACCTGGGACTGCCACGTCTCCGCTTCGGCATTCGTCATCGGGGTGGTTGCGAGCCTCATGGCAACCTCACTGAGCACGCTGGCGAGGTCCTTGAGCCGGTTCCGCGGAGGCTGCTCTCCGGGGAGGGGTGGGTGAACGAGCAGAATGTCGATATCGCTGTCTGGTCCACCATCGCCTCGGGCAGCGGACCCGAAGACGCATGAGTAGACAGGCTGCTGTTCCCACGTGCCCAGCGTTTCGCGTAGGCGCCTCCAGAGTTCGAGCCTGAGGCCTGCGAGATGCTCCGCCGCGGCCGAGGCAATGTGGTCCCGATTCAACTCGTGAACCTGGTTGCGTCCCATCTGGGTTGCCGTCACGATGCCCTGCTGAACTAGACGATTCACGCTCCGGCGAATGCCGATCTCGGAGCCCCTGGGGGCTTGAGCCGCTATTTCACCGACCGTGAGAGGGCGGCCGGATTTCGCCAGCACCGCAAGCACCGGTCCATCCAGGGTTGGCGTCACCGCCCGCGTAGGGTCAGTCAGATCCACTATCTGATCATATATGGATCTATCTAATAGTAAAGGTACCGATCATATTAGACGCGGGAAGTAATGTGGCGGTGGACAAGTTGCTCGATGCCGGCGCTCTCCGGGTGCTTGAGGTCTTTTGTCGTGTCGGACCGTGTCACGTTGCGCCGGTATGACAGGATCAGGGAAGCATGCGTTTCCGTACCGGGGGGTTCTTGGCGATTCTGGCGGCAGCCGCCCTGCTGTGGGGTCCCCGGGCAAGCGCGGCGACGGAGCCGGCCGGCGCAACCGGGAGCGCTTTCGGCGTCTCGGTCACCTCCAGCCTGTTGGGGACCCTGCAAGCGCCGATCCCCGGTGGCGCCTCGGGATCCGTGACCGACCCCGGCACCCACTTCGGTCCACTCCAGGTCACCACCGGCGTGACCGGCGTGTCGGGGGTACTGGAGGCGGCCCGGCTCGACGCCGAGGCCGGCGGGACGATCGCGGCCGACGCGCCGCAGGTGAGCAGCCGGGCGGAGGTGCAGGGTCTCTCGGTTGCCGGCATCCTCGTCGCCGCCGACCTCTCGAGCACCTGTGAAGCGAACCCGGTCGCCAGCTCAGGGTCGGTGCACCTGGGGGCGCTCAAGCTCGGCGGTACGGCGGTACCGGTGACACCCGCCCCGCCCAACACCGTCGTCGACGTTCCGGCGATGGCCCATATCGTGCTCAACGAACAGCTTCCACTCGACGCCCCAGGCGGATCGGGCATCGTCGTCCGGGCGATGCACCTGGAGCTGCTGCCGACCTCGCCAGGCGCCGCCACCCTGGATGTGGTCATCGCAGAATCCCGTTGCTCAGCGACGGGCTCCCCTGTGGCTCCTTCGACGAGACCAGCGGGGACGGCCGTTCGACGTTCCGCCGCGGCGGGGGCTGTCTCGACTCCCAACCCCGCACTCGCGACCCCAAGCGTTCTCCCCTCGACGAACCCGGCGACGGCCCCCACGGAGACGCCACCGGGGGGTCCCCAGGTGGCGCCCGGCGCGGGGCCTGCGTCACCCGCCACCCCGCCGGCTGCAGGGCAGGAGTCCCTGACAATCTCTCCTGCCGGCGGGCCACCCGGTGGCGACATTGTGCTGTCCGGCGCCGGCTACGCCGGGTGCCGGGAGGTAGCAATCTCCTTCGACGGCACCGCCTTGGCCGCCGTCCCTTCGGACAGCAGCGGCAGGTTTCGCGGTTCCCGGATAGCGGTACCAGGCGACGCCTCCCCCGGTAGCCACACCATCGGTGCCTCCTGCATATCGGGGGTCCGGCTTGAGCGATCCACATCTTTCCGTGTGGTCACCGCGGCGCTGCATCGCAGCGAGTTCGTCACTTCCCTCCGGGCCCCGTCCCAGGTTCCGGTTGGGGTCGTGGCCGTGGCGATCGGTGTGGTTGCTGCCGTGAGCGCGGTGCCGCTGGTGGCCTTTCCCTCCAAACTCTTCAACAACACGCTGCGGGACAACTACGCCCAGGTCCGGGGATGGTTCGGCCTGCCGCCGCAACCGTCGGGGCGGCTCTTGTCCAGGCACCAGGTTCTGTTCTTCTGCGCCTCCGTCCTGGTGGGCGGGGTCCTGGACGGGCTGCTGAGCCCCGACTTCGGGGCCAACCTCTCAACGCTTGCCCTCGTGCTCGGCTTGGCGACGAGCCTGGTGGTGATCACGTTCGTGTTCCGGTTGCCGCTCCTGCTCCTTATGCGCACGCGCTATGGCGAATGGGGCAGCCTGAGGGTCTTCCCCGGAACGGTGCTCGTCGCCGCCGCCTGCGTGGTCTTGTCGCGCCTCGTTCACTTCGAGCCGGGCTACGTCTACGGGCTGATCGCGGGCCCGACCTTCTCGCGGCACCTGCGGAAGGACACGACGGGCCGGCTGACGCTTCTGGCCGCAGTTTCGCTGCTGGGGGTGGGCATCGTTGCCTGGATCGCTCGGACGCCGCTGGTCGCCGCGGCGGCAAGGCCCCATGCGGGCTTCGCGGTCATCGCGGTCGAGGCGTGCCTCGCCGCGGTCTTCGTGGGGGGGCTGGAGAGCGTCCTGTTCTGCCTCGTCCCCCTGCGCTTCCTCGAGGGCGAGAAGCTGACGGCCTGGAACCGGGGAGCCTGGGCCGCCATCTTCTCCGTCGCAGCGTTTGCCTTCGTGGAGATCCTGCTCCAACCCACGAGTGGCTTCCTGGCACGGTCATCGTCACCGAAGCAGGCCTTGGTCTCCCTCGTGCTCTTCGTGGGCTTCGGAGCGTTCTCCGTGGCGTTCTGGGCCTACTTCCGCTTCAGCCCCGACGCCGGGAGCGCCGACGGGAGTGGCCGGCCCCGACCGGCCGACGCCATCCGAGCTTCGTAGGTTCTGTCAATACCCATGCCGGGCCGGGAGGCGAGAGGACGATGGAGCAGTCGCGGGGTGCATCAGCCTCATCGAGTGTCGGTCAGGGCCTGACGGCTGTGCTGCAGGAGGTCGCGCTCGGCCGCATTCGGGGTGCGGGAGATCGCCGACTCATACGCCAGTGCCGCGTCGGCGTTGCGACCCAGGCGTCGGAGCAGATCGGCGCGGATGGCGTGGAACAGGTGGTAGCCGTCGAGGTCGAGGCCGTCGACGATGGCAAGCGCTGCACCCGGTCCCTCGACCTCGGCCACGGCGACAGCGCGGTTGAGGGCCACGACCGGGCTCGGGGTGAGCGCCAGGAGCTGGTCGTAGAGCGCCAGGATCTGCCACCACGCTGTAGCGGCGCTGGCCGGCGCGTCGCTGTGGACGGCGTTGATCGCCGCCTGGATCTGGTACGGCCCGGGCTGGTTGCGCCGGAGGCACTGCCGGACGATGGCCTGGCCTTCGGCGATGAGGGCGCGGTCCCAGAGGCTGCGGTCCTGGTCGGCCAGCAGTACCAGGTCGCCGTCCGGCGTCGTGCGGGTCGACCGACGCGACTCGGTGAGCAGCATGAGCCCGAGCAGACCCATGACCTCAGGTTCGTCGGGCATGAGTTCGGCCAAGAGCCGTCCGAGGCGGATGGCCTCGGTGCAGAGATCCTCGCGCACGAGCCGGTCGCCTGCGCTCGCCGTGTACCCCTCGTTGAAGATGAGGTAGACGACAGCCAGCACGGCCCGGAGGCGGTCCGGGAGGTCGGCCTCGCTCGGGATCCAGTAGGGGATCCCCGCGTCGCGGATCTTGCCCTTGGCCCGGACCAGCCGCTGGGCCATGGTCGGCTCGGGTACCAGGAAGGCGCGTGCGATCTCGGCAGTGGTGAGGCCGCCCAGGAGGCGGAGCGTCAGCGCGACCTGGAGGCCGGTGCCCAGCGCCGGGTGGCAGCAGGTGAAGATGAGGCGCAGCCGGTCGTCACGCACGGGGCCCTCCTCTGCGGGTTCGTCGTGAGCGTGCAGCAGGGCGGCCTGGGCATGCCGGTCCTCGCGGGAGGCCTCCCGACGCAGGCGGTCGAGGGCCCGGTTCCGGGCGGTCGTGATGATCCATCCCTGCGGGCTCGGGGGCAGCCCGGTGGACTGCCACTGCTGCACCGCCGCCGTGAACGCCTCCTGGACCGCCTCCTCGGCGACGTCGATGTCACCGAAGATGCGGACCAGCACGGCCACCGCCCGACCATACTCCGCGCGGAACACACGTCCGATCTCGGGTGCTGGGAGGTTCGGCACGCCGGGCATCAGTCCTCGGCTTGGCCTTGGAACGGCCGGACCTCAGTCGGGAGGGTGGTCGCCCGGGTGAGCTTGCGCCCCCACTCGAGCGCCGAGTCCAGGTCGGGGGCCTTGATGATGGTGAACCCGCCGACGTGCTCCTTGCCCTCGGCGAACGGGCCGTCGGTCGTGAGAACCTCGCCGTCCTGGAGCCGCACGACGGTGGCCGTGCTCGGGGGGTGCAGCCCGCCGGCGAAGACCCACACCCCGGCCCGCTTGAGTTCCCGGTTGAGGGCGTCGAGATCGGTCCGGATCCGGTCCAGGATCTCGGGCGGAGGAGGATCTCCGTCGGGTTGGATCACGCTGAGCAGGTACTGCTTCATCTGGTGTCATCCTTGCTGGCGGTTGCGTACACGAGGGCTTGGCGATGGTCGAAGACCTGGTCGACCCTAGGCGGTTTTGCCCGCCGTCGGTTCGCCCGGCTGGTAGGTCACGATCAGCACCCCGGCGGTCGTCATCACGGAGTCGACGAGCCGGAGCGCACCGAGTGGGACCTCGTCGGTGAAGAGACGGCGGCCCGAGCCCAGAACGAGGGGGTGGATCAGGAGCACGTACTCGTCGACGAGGCTGCGCCCCATTAGCGACCGGATCAGCTCTCCGCTGCCGAGGACCACGATGTCCTTGCCCGGCTGCTCCTTGAGCCTGGCCACGTCTTCCGCCGCGTCGCCTTTCAGGAGCGTGGAGTTGCCCCACGGAAGGGGCTCCTGCAACATCCTTGACGCAACATACTTCTGAGCGTTGTTGAGCACATCGGTGAAGGGGTTGTTCGTCTGGTGGGGCCAGAAGCCAGCGAAGTCCTCGTAGGTCCGTCGCCCCAACAGCAGCGCCCCCATCTTGGCTATCCCTTCTCCCATCACGCTGCCCATGACCGAATCGCTGTAGGGCAGCGCCCACCCGCCGTGCTTGAAGCCGCCGCGGAGGTCCTCGTCCGGCTGGCCCGGTGCCTGCATCACGCCATCGAGGGTCAGGTTGCTCACCACCACGAGTCTGCTCATTTCTTCCTCCCTTGGGGGGTGCCATCATCACGGTGCCGGCTACTCACCCTCTACACGAACGGCGGGGGGCTAGATCGACACGGAACCCGGCCGGGCCAATAAGAAATTCAACATCGCGCGTCGTTTGGGAGTGAGCCGACGTAGCGGGAGTCGATTCGGGTCAGGTGATGAGGGCGATGAGCTGGTAGGCGTCGAGTAAGTCGTGGGCGGCGAGCGTTGTGGTCCTGGGTCGGGGGGTCGCGGTGGCGGCGTTGACGCCGGCCCAGAAGTCCTCGAGAACCGGTGGAGGCGCCGGCGACGTGGCCGCGCGTTGCGTGAACAGGATCCCCGTGACGCCGCTGCGAGGGTTGGAGTGCCACGTGGTGCCGGTGCCGCCGTCCCAGCCGATGCCGCACGGGAGGGGTTGGTGCGACGAGCCGGCGGCGGGCACGTCCAGGCCGAGGCCCCATCCCCCGTGCTCGCCGAGGAACAGCGCGGAGGCGTTCCGCTGCGACGGCGTGAGCCGGTCCGTCGTCATGAGGGCGACCGTCGCCGGGGAGAGGATGCGTTCGCCCCTTCGGGTGCCGCCCGCCAACAGCATCGAGACGAACGACCAGTAGTCGTCGATGGTGGAGACAAGCCACCCGCTCGCATCCGGGAAGGAGGGCGGTGTGCTCCACCAGCTGTCGGCGGCATCGTCGAGGACCGACAGCTCGCCGGTCTCAGGGTCGGGTCGGTACGCAGTGGTGAGCCGGCTCAGTTGCTCGCTGGGGACGGTGAACCCGGTGTCGACCATCCCGAGCGGCTCGAAGATGCGTTCACGCAGCACCGAGGCCAGATCCCGGCCGCATGCCCGCGCCAGAGGACCCCGAGCACCTGGCCCGACGTGTTGTAGAGCCATTGCTCACCCGGCTGGCACATGAGCGGCAGGGATCCGAGAGCGCCGATCCAGCCGTCGACGTCGTGGGCCACCGGGGGCCACGGCGGACCGCCAATGCTCTGGAGCCCCAACTCGGCCTCGGCCCGCTGAATCGGGTAGCTGCCGGGTGGGGCCATCACCGAGCCGAAGCCGAACCGGTAGCTGAGGAGGTCCTCGAGCGTGATCGGGCGGTTGGCAGGGACCGTGTCGTCGCTCGGCGTCGATGGACCGCAGGACACGGCGGTCGGCCAGTTCCGGGACGAGCTCGTCGATGGGCTCCTCGAGGCGCAGGAGGCCCTCTTCGACCAGCGACATTGTGGCCGCGGCGGTGATGG
>DASPZW010000575.1:0-10600 GCA_035636055.1 Actinomycetota bacterium | reverse complement strand
GTTGTTGGCCAGCGTGAGCCGCTCACCGCGGTGGATCGTCTCCACCGACCGAGCGAACGTCTCATCGCTCATGCCCACCGCACTGGCAGGAGGCGTCTTCGGCGCGGCACCGACAGCAGGTATCAGCAATCCGGCTAACAGCCCCGGAACGACCAAGAAAATCCGCGGTAGTGACATACCGACATGAGCTTGTTGGCCCTGCTTTGATACATGGCGGCTGACCGAACGCGCGACTCGGATCGGAAACCACGCCCTCACCTAAAAGGCCGGCGGGGCGGCGGACGTCCAATGCAGCCCGGCACCTCAAGGCAAATCCATTAGTCCATCCGAGGTCGAACCTTATTACGGAGCTCGGGGGCGGGCTCCGGATTTGCCGAAGCTCGATCCTTCCTGGCTCGGGCGCTCTGCAGGGTTGCCTTGACTTGCGCTACGGGCGGGGCGCGAGTATTTCACTCAAGAGCGTCCAAGGGGGGGAGCCATGGCGACACGAGCAGCACGGGCATCAACCAAGCCGCTGGAGATCCTTTTCCTCTCGGGCCGGGTGGGCATCGGCACCGATCTCACCGCCAGGCTCGTCGAGTTCATCGGCGCCACCCGGACGCAGCTCGACTGCGCCATCTACGACCTCCGCCACCCCCAGGTTGCGGCTGCCCTGACCCGGATCCACCGCGCAGGGAAGAAGGTCCGCATCGCCTACGACGCCGGGGGATCCCGCCCGACGGGCGGGATCGCCGACCCCAAGCCAGCAGGGACAGCCGACGTCCTGAAGAAGGCCGGCCTCCTCAAGGTCTCCACGCCGCTGCACCAGACGGGCCGCCACCTCATGCACCACAAGTTCTTGGTGCGGGACTCGGACACGGTGTGGACGGGATCCGCCAACCTCACGGTGGGAGGACTCGAGCGGCAGGACAACAACTGCCTTATCGCACGCTCGACCCGGCTGGCAACTCTCTACACCCAGACCTTCAACGATCTCGTGTCGCCCCCGCCGGCCATCGCCCCGCCGTCGCCTGCGGCGCCGGTGAAGGTGGGTGGGGCGGCCATCACGGTCCGCTTCTCGCCGGCCTCCGGGGAGGGCATCGAGGACGCCGTCGTCGCCACGCTGCAGAACGCCAGCAGCGTGCGGATGATGGCCTTCCTGGTCAGCGATCCCGGCATCCTGGGGCAGCTCGCCCGCTTCAAGGACGGGGGCGACATCAAGGGCATCTACGACCCCGGCGGGATGAAGGACGCCATGCGCTCCAAGACCCTCGACCGGTCGCAGTTCTGGTTCCTGCAGGACAAGGCCCGCTTCGCCGCTGCGCCGTCGCATGCCTTCAACCCGGCGCCCGGCCACGAGCAGGACTTCATGCACAACAAGGTCATGATCGTAGACGGAAAGGTCATCACCGGCAGCTACAACTTCTCCGAGAACGCCGAGACCAACGACGAGAACATGCTCGTCATCGATTCGGCCGACGTCGCGACGGCCTACACCGATTACTTCGACAAGCTCTTCGCCGCCTACCACAAGTAGCTGGCAGGTAACCTTCGTAGCCCATGCTGCTCGCCGAGGAACTGGCGTTGGTGGCCCTGCGACCCGACACGGGCCGCCATGGCCTCGGGACGAGGATCCAGCTCAACGCCGGGGCCTGGTGCAGGGTAGGGTGCTCGCTGCCGAGACCGGCGGCTCCGGCCGAGCCACTACCTGATCGATGCGCAGGCCAGGGACGACGTCCTCGCCCGGCGAGCACCAGGCAGCCGTCACGGCGGCGACGGTGCTTGCAGCCGACGCCTGAACCGCCACCCACGGAGTGGTGCCAGCACGAGCCCCTCGATGGGGTGCCACCACCCTTGACCGGTAGGTACCGACTGAGAGAGAAACGTCATTACTCAGGAACACGAAGGGGGGAAGCATGGGTCCAGCGGCAGGAGGCATCGCGGTCGTGAGGCCGGCCTCGCCGTACGAGGGGAATGCGGTCAAGGGCGTGCCGGGTGTGCTGCGCAGGTTGCGGAGGATTCAGGCCTACGCAGAGACCAGGGAGCTCCTCGGCAAGGGCGACGGCATCGCGTGCTTTAACAGCCTGTACCTGACCATCACCGAGACGGTGTACAAGGGAATCAAGGACCGTCGCTTCGGCGACAAGAGCTTCATCACCCAACTCGATGTCACCTTCGCCAACCGCTACCTCAGTGCACTCCACGCCGCCGCGACGGGGGGCGAGGTGCCGGGGGCATGGAGCCTGCTGATCGACCGGCGGGACGACCAACGCATCAATCCCATCCAGTTCGCCGCCGCCGGCGTCAACGCCCACGTCAACTATGACCTCGCGGTTGCGGTCGTGGATGCCTGCGTCACCATCGGCACCGTTCCCGACTCGGGCACCAACCATGCCGACTACCGCGAGATCAATGCCATCTTCGCCGAGCACATGCAGCCGCTGCGGGAGCGCTACGAGCACAGCAGGCTCGTCCACCTCCTCGACCATCTGACGGCCCCGCTGCTGAACTTCATCGACAACCAGGTCGTCGTCGGCGCAAGAGCGCTCGCCTGGGAACACGCCCTCGAGCTCTGGGAGATCCGGGAGCGGCCGGCGGAGCGGGCAGCGTTCATTGGGCACCTCGACCGCGAGGCCCGAGCGGCGGGAACCATGCTCCTGGTCCACGAGCCGTAGACCTTCCCACACGGAGAGCGGGACAAAGCGTGCGAGGCAACGCCGTGCGATGCGCGAGCGTCGGGTCGAACCCGGCAAGCTCCCACGACGGAGACTCGGAGGCGGACGATGTGATGTCGGGCATGACCTTCCACGGCGGAACGATGTGATGTCGGCTCTCAGCCAAGAAGGGTGCTCTACGTGATCTGTATCAAACGTCGGGTTCGTATCTCTCAAGAATGTGGCGACAGACCACCAAGGGAGGAAGCCCATGAGAGAGGACGAAGGCGCTGCATATGCCCGGTGCCCCCACTGCGTCGAACGGCCCGCCGCCGGCCACCATCTGTGCCCCCTCAACCTCGAGGCCGATGGCTGCGAGTGCTGCGGTGTCTGCGCCAAGATCTGCTCTGACATCCGCAACCACATCGTGTTGCACACGCCGTCGGTCTTCGTTGATTACGGCATCGGGGAGATGATGGTCACCTACATCGACGAATCACCGGCGCCGGGCGCCGAGCACGACACGGGAGACGATCTCGGGGACTACGGCCTATCGGCGTAGCGGACCTGCCCAGGCACGCCCCGGTCCACCAGCCCCGCTCCGGTGGATGGCCTCCATCTCATCTCATCTGATCTTCTGGGTGGCGTCGTCCTGTCGCCGCCCGTCAGGGAAGCTTCAACTGAGCTCTTCGGTCGCAAGTTGCCATTTCTGGCCGGGCGGCAAGGAGGTTGACTGCTCGCCTCCCCAGGAGGGGATCTGGTAGTAGGCGACGCTGACGGGGTCCGTCGGCTCCGCACGGCTCAGGTCCACGATCGCGTAGGAGTGGTTGTAGTACTCGTCGACCATGCCAAGCTCAACAGTTTGCCCGCCGTAGGGCTGGTAAGGCACCTCGGCGTAGACGACCTCGTAGGGGTCGTCGCCCTGGGATTCCTCGTAGGCGCTGCTGCCCAGCAGGCGCCCCTTCGCCACCCCAAAGAGGCCGTCCTGGAACAGGGCGAGGTTATGTTCGTGGCCCCAGAACCAGCCGGCGACCTGTCCCAGGTGTGGCTGGAAGACATCGAGCAGCGACGCGTTCAGGTAGGGCTTGAGGTCAGGGTCGTTGTTGATCGTCTCGTGCGTGGAGAACACCTGGTGGTGCGACAGGAGGATGGTCGTGCCGTCGAACTTCGCAGGGTTGAGCTTGTCCTGGTGCCACGTGCACTCCGAAGACCGGAGCACCGGGCCTTGGGCGGGGTGGACCTCGTCGATGGGGTCGCTGTCGTCCTGGCCGGTGTCCATGCCGAGGAACTGCCACAGCCCGTCCTGCGTCCGGAGGCAGAAGTAGCTGGCATCCTGCCGCCATGCCGGGTTCGAAGCATTGATCGTGTCGATCAAGCCGTAGAAGCCGCTGCCCCAGTCGTAGTAGTCGTGGTTCCCCGGGATCGTGAAGACCGGCAGGTTCACACCGAACACGTTGAAGACGTTCTGGACGACTGCCGTGAAGTTGAGCATGCACTCCTGCGGCGTCCCCGAGTAGTAGATGTCCCCGAGGTGGATGATCGCCTGCGGCTGGTGGCGACCCACGACCTCCATGAGGAGAGACTCGGCGTCGTTCATGCCGGTGCCCCAGTCGCCGATGATGGCCACCGTCGCGTCGTCGGGCAGCTGGTAGTCGATCAGCGAGTAGTCGAGGTTGCCGCCCCCTTGCACCTGCCAGTCGCGGTATTGGACCTCGGGAGGCGACGGCCTGTACGCGAGGTACGTGGTCTCGCAGCTTGCCCAGCGCAGATAATCCTGGTCGCTGTAGTAGCGGAACTGCGCCTCGATGGCGGACTGTTCGACGGTGTCGACGTTGCGCACCGCCTCGGCGTGGCGGAGGTGGAGCATCGACAGGTAGGCGGGCGATGCGGCGCCGGTCCCGGGTTCGCCCGGGGGGGCCAGCTTCTCTCCCCGGTTCTCTGCGGCCACGTGGCGGTTGACCGCCTCCACGAGCGGGTGGGCGAGCAACAAAGCCCGCCCACCCGCCGCGCCGGCCGCCCCCAGGCGCTCGCGCACCGTCTGCTCGGCCGCCGACTGCCACAGGGACAGCCGGCGACTGGGAACGGTGACGAGGCGGGGTGGCGTGGTTGGCCGGTGGACCATCGAGCGCCTCAGGCGAGGGAGTGGGTTGCCCTAGCCGACGTAGTAGTTGATGGAGTCGGCGTCGCCGTGGGACTGGTCGTAGGAGGTCGCAACGACCCCGGAGGGGTCACAGGAAATGCTTGCGGTGTCCGAGCCGATGTAGGGGACGTTGAAGTTGACGGTGATCTTTGCGGCGCTGGGGTTGCCAATCAGCTGCCAACTCGCCCAACCTTCGGTCCCGCTCGGGCTTGCCTCACGGCCTTCCGCCTCGAAGTGCATCGTGCTGCCGGCGGAGACGTCGACGGGGGTGGTGACCCACTTGCCCCAGCTCAGGTTGGAGCCGATCAACTTCATCTCCCAGTTGGTCCGGTTCTGCACGGCACAGATTGCCTTGTCTGCTTCACCCATGGCCATCTCTCCTTCTGATCGCGCGGACCCCCTAAAAAGGGTGAACGCTGTGCTTCACTAATTCCTCCTGAAGCACGATAGTGACTCGAAATCTCCGGGTCAATGAACCAATTGGGGGATGCCTCAGGAGCCTGGCGACGCATACGCGAACTGGTCTTCCGGTACGACAGCCGAGGTCCCGAGCTGGTTGGTCACCCGGACATCGACGGTGCCGACACCCGCCGGGGACAATGCGGTGATGGTGGAGCCGTCCCCGGCGATCCCGAGAAGGGTGGCGGGCACGATCCCGAAGTCGACGACGCTGTCGGGCGTGAAGACCACACCCGACGCGGCGGTGATCGTGACCTCGGTCCAGCCGGTCGCCGGCCCCCCGGTGGGGCTCACCGACGCCACGCTCGGTGCAACCGCCGGAAGGGGAGGAGCGCCGAGCAGGCCCAGGTAGGTGTTGTTGGCGTGCTGGTAGGCAACCTCGGCCTCCCAATCCCCAACCGACGTGATCTCGGAAGGGGCCGGGCTGTAGCAGCCGAAGCTCTGGTTGAGTGCCGGCTGCTGCGTCGGTTGGGTGTAGGTGCTGGCGGGGGCGTCCGCGGCCAGGTTCGTGACGATGCCCTCGATGGTTTTCTGCAGCACCCACGGGGCGCTGCCCATCCCGCCGGTGGGCATGCCGGGATAGAAGTACTCGACGGGCAAGGGGTTCTGCGACTGGTCGCCCGTGAGGTTCCACCATGCGTTGGGCACGGCGTCGTACTGGTTCCAGACGCACGTGGCGGCCGTGCCGGGGGGGAACTGGGTATCGAACCAGGAGGCGAACGCGCCATCGCCGGCGGTGGGTGCGGCGAACGTGTACACCTGGAAGCTCGGGGCGGGGATGAAGGTCTGCGTCTTGAGGTAGAGGCTCACCGTGGTGGCCAGCGCCCCGCCCAGGCTGTGGCCGCAGACGAAGATCGTCGGTGCTGCGCTCTGGGCGGCCACCACCTCGGTCAGGGTCTGGAGCAGCGTCGTGCCCATGGTGATCCCGGTGAATGCCTCCATTGCCCCCTGGGAGATGGAGACCGGCGACGGAGGGGTCCCAGCGGCGTCGAACTCGAGGAGCGTCCCCACATCCATGTCCTCGGCAGTGTCGATCGCCGACCCCATCACGGTGCCCCGGAGGCAGACCGCGAGCTGGGGGGTCCCCGACGCCGTGTTCTGAGCGATGTACACGAGGTTGGCCCGGTCCTGCGTGAGGCCCACCCAGAGGGCCTGCCAGTCCCCCGCGGTGGCCAGCGCAGCGTTGGCGAGTTGCGTGTTGATCCCTGCGAGGATGCGTTCGGCCTGTTGGGCCGCCGTC
This sequence comes from Actinomycetota bacterium, assembly GCA_035636055.1. GTDB lineage: Bacteria > Actinomycetota > CADDZG01 > JAHWKV01 > JAOPZY01 > JAOPZY01. The sequence continues at coordinate 4,128 of DASPZW010000575.1, read as the reverse complement.
TCACCCGAGGGCCGCTCGGTGGCTGCGCTGGCGGCGAGGGCGGCAAGGGTCATCATGACCTGCACCTCGGTGAAGCCGGTGAGGTACTGGAACTGGTCGGCGCTCGATGTCGGTGAGGTTCCCGACGATATCGAGACCGTCACGTCGACCACGGAAGACCCGTCGCCCTCCGGAGCCGGTGCGGTCGCCTGGATCTCGGTTGGCAGGAGCACCTGGACGTTGGTGCTCTCCACGCCACCGAAGGCGACCGAGGTGACGTCCGAGAAGCCGGTGCCGGTGATCGTCACCGCTGTGCCTCCGGTTGAAGGTCCCGAGCCCGGGCACACGACAGCAACCGTGAGGTAGGCGAACCGGTCGGCGGTCGACGTCGGCGACGTCCCCGACGGGGTGGTGACCGTCACATCGACCACCGGCGCCTGATCCTCACCCGTGGGCAGGGGGGGTGACGTGGCATCGATCGTGGTGTCGGAGACGACGGTGAACTCGGAGGTTGCGAGGGCCACCGTGCCGAAGGCGACACCGGTCGCTCCCGTGAGGCTCTTGCCGCTGATGGTGACCGGCGTTCCACCGGTGGTCGGTCCGTTGCCCGGGCCGACGGAGGAGACCGTGGGTTTCTTCCCGAACCCCGCAGATGCAGCCGTGTCGTCGCGGATTGACGTCGCCATCGCCTGTTCGCCTCCTGTCGCTCGATGGTCCGTTCGGTGAAGCACTACGAATCGGGGAAATCCTATATCGACTAATAGCCAAGAACTACTAGAACGATTCTTTACGGTTTATCGCCAAATCCCCTCACTTCTGGCTCCCGGATCAGACGGGGGGTGGATCCTGGACCTGGCAGCCGATCCACAGGGGTGCTCGCCACGCAGGCGGTCGTCGGTGACCCCGACTGCGGCGGGACTGCCGGAGGTTACGGTACGGCGGAGCCAGCGAGTTCAACCGGCCCTTGCGGGAGGCCGGGTGCCGGCGGGACAACCTTCCGGGCCGGCTCGTAGATGCAGAATCCTCCCACCTCGTAGCTTTGATAGCTGACGCCCAGCGTTTGCAACTGCGTTACGAATTGGTATTCAGGGAGACTGCCGTTGAGAAAGATGAAGACCGGATTGGCAGCGCGACGGGCCTCCGAATCATAAGGGAGGTAACGGATCGGAGATATCGGGGAGGCCACGATTGCTTCTCGAGTCTCGAAGCTGAGCCGGTAACTAATCCAGTAGTCCGCGAAAGCCCGATCGACGCGGTGGGACTCCCAGGCTGACCCGGATCGCGGCGCCACTGCAGCTCGAGCGGGACCGACTGGATGCGGCGCTCCGTGAGCTCGATGGTGAGCACGCCAGGGCAGCCGCAGAGCTCGTCGGGCTGCGTGGCGACCACGAGGCGCTGCGCGACGAGGTGCTGCGGCTGGCCAGACGGTGGAGATGCTCCACCGCCAGTCCGCCCCCGTTCTCCAAGAACAACCACGCCACGCATCCGCGACGCCCCGGCCGCCGGCCGGGGCTCGCCTACGGCACCAGGGCTCACCGGCAGGTCCCCGACCACATCGACGAGACGGTGACCGTGCCCTTCCCGAGGTACTGTCCCGGTTGCGGAGCCGAGGCCGTCTACGAGGGGACCGAGCACGTCTGCCAGCAGGAGCTGCCCCGCCTGGCCGTGCACAACCGCTGCTTCGCGCTCCAGCGAGGCCGCTGCCCACGCTGCGGGGCGGCGGTACGGGGGCGCCACCCCGACCAGGCCTCGTCGGCCAAGGGTGCCGCCGGCTGCCACCTCGGGGCCGCTCGCCGCTGCCCACGCGGTGGTGCTGAACAAGGAGTGCGGGCTGTCGGCCACCAAAATCGCCAGGCTCTTCGGGCTGCTCGGCATCTGTGTCACCCCGGGGGGGTCGTCGGCCTCCTGCACCGGGCCGCCCGGGCGGCCCTGCCCACCTACCGGGGCCTGGTCGCAGGGGTGCGCAACTCGGGCGTCGTCTCCCCCGACGAGACGGGCTGGCGGGCCGGGGGGCATGGCTGTGGGCCTTCGTGGGCGAGGGGGTCACCGTCTACCTCATCGCCGCCGGCCGGGGCTACGCCCAGGCGGTGGTCGTGCTCGGGGGAGACTTCGCCGGGGTGATCGTGGGTGACGGCTGGGCCTCCTACCGCAGGTTCGCACTCGCCACCCACCAGAGCTGCCTGGCCCACCTGCTGTGGCGCTGCCACGAGATGACCCAGGCCTCCCCCGATGCGACGGATCTGGCCCTGGCGGTCGCAGCCCTGCTGAAGGATGCCCTTGCCCTCCGGGACGGGGCCGCCGCAGGGGAGGTGGACGCCGAGGCCTACGTGGAGGAGCTCGCCAGCCTCGCCCGACGCCGGGACGCGCTCATCGAGCGAACGCCCGACGACCCAGCCGAGGCCCGCCTCGTCAAGCACCTGCGCCGGGAGGCCGGGGCGCTCTTCAGCTTCCTCACGCTGCCGGGGGTGCGGCCACCAACCACTACGTCGAGCGGGCCATCCGTCCCGCCGTGGTCAACCGGAAGTCCTGGGGTGGCAATCTCACCTGGGGCGGGGCCGCCACCCAGCAGGTGCTCTCCAGCGTGCTCCGCACCGCCCGACAGCAGGGCACGGATCCCGTCATCATGGCGCAGCTCCTGGGCGCCGCAGGCCCTGTCGTGGCCGACCTCGCGATTCCCGGGCCCAGGCCCCCCGCAGACTCGCCCTCCCGGCTGCCCGCTCCCCGTAATCTGCAACCTTGCACAGCCCAGACGAGAGCGGGGACCGACCCCGGGCCAGGTACCGCATCGTGATCTACGAGTTGTTCCAGGGCCGGACTGAGAAGCTCGCCACCTACACCGGGGACGTCTACCACGTGGTCGTGAGTACTGACGAGGCGACCCGCCGGACCATCTACCCCGAACGGGCGGTGACCCGAGACGGCCAATGCCCTCTCCCGGCTGATTGCCGACAACCCCATCATCCCTCGGGCTGAATAGGACGAACGGGCGCTAACTCAATACCGCGCAACAACTTCCGGACCTCTTGACGCCCAGACTCGTGAAGCTCCAGGAACGGATCCGCCTCTGGAGGATCCCTGAGCAAGCGGTGCGTGCCCGTTGGTACAGATCGGATCATTGACCCTCGCCTCGAACCCATAGCGCTCCAGCCGGCCCGCGCCCTCCGACAGATTCGCGGGAACGATGCCTCCCCCACCATACCGTGACCCGCGGTTCAGGTGGGCTCGAGGGCAGTCACATTCGAATGCGACAACCCGTCGAGGCGCGATCGAAGTCGGCCGTCTCCACAAGTGCCTTGCCGGGCCACGAGCAGCGCCGCGCCACGGAGATCGACGCCAGCCGGATCTCGGAGATCGGCCCCGACCTGATCCTCACCCAGGACTTCTGCCGGGTGTGCGGCCGACAGATGGTCGAGGTCGCCGGTCGCAAGCCGCTTCTGGCGAGGACGGGGACTCCCTCGCGTCGATTGCGTGGGAGAACGTGGCCGACCAGAACTCAGAGGTGGCCGTACGCTTATTTCTCTTGCCCGGGCTCCAAGGGTCGTCGCCGGCATGGAGGCGCTGGCTGAACGCTCCATTTCCGGTGCTGTGTCGGCACCTCGGCCCGACGACGCCGATTGTCTCGGCTCTCACATGCCGGCGATGGTCGGGGTCGCCACATGGAAGTTGTTGATCCCCTCGCCGGTGGCTTGGCCCGCGCTGGCGTCGTTCTTCCAAAGGTACAGGGGATGCCCATTGTAGGTGACCTGGCTGCCGTTGACATTGGTCTCGACTCCCAGCGTCCCCGGAAGGCTCGCCGAGCTACCCGGCGTTCCCGAGGGAAGGAGGAGGGGCGGCCAGGCTGCGGCACAGGCTCCCGAGCAGACCGAAGTCGGCGTGTCGCTGGTGTGGTAGTAGAGGGTAAAACCTTGAGCGTTCGTCAACACGGTTTCAGACTTGCCGGAGACGGTCGTGGTGCCAGTGTGCACGACGACCACTCCCGCGGCCGCCGCCGTGGGCGAAGCCAAGGCTGAGTCGGGCTCGGCGACGAGCTGGAAGCCGCCACGGTGGGGGTTGGTGTCGAACTCGGGCCAGCGCTTGGAGTCGACTTGGCGCACGCCGAGAGCAGAGCGATCATACCTGCGAGAGCAACGAGGCCGAACCGCTGGATGT
>DASPZW010000574.1:0-2620 GCA_035636055.1 Actinomycetota bacterium | reverse complement strand
CCGCCAGGAGAACACCGACCCGTGTTGCCTCCACGCGGTCGAGCGCGATGGTTGCAGTCGCCGGTTGACGGAGGAGCCGCATGAGCCGGACCTGACCGGCAGGGCGGCGGATGACCTGGGCCAGCACGGGAGCCGGGATCGCTATGCCTGCGCCTCGCTCCTGGGCACGTGCGAGAAGGGCAATCACGCGGCGTTCGTTGCGCTCAAGGGCGATGAGAGCCCCGGCGTCGAGGATGACTCCGGGGCTCACGCCGCGGTGCTGGCCCCGGCGTCGCCGAGGATCCGGTCGGCCCAGCGCCGTTCCTCTTCGGTGAGGGGACCGCCCGACTGGGCCAACCCCTGGCTGAGGATCTCCTGCCATCCGGCGACATCGTCGAGAGCCAACCCCACCGCGTGCTGCACGAACGCGGAGACGTTGCGGGCGCGTCCGGCAGTGACCAGCTCGCGGATGGACCGCAGTTGCTCCTCGGGCAGCGTCACCGTCACCTTCACCGTCGCCATACCGATCACCCTACCATGGGGAAAGGGCTCCACGCCCGGGGAAATCGCTCCCGGTAGAGTGGTGCACCATGGCGACCTGCGGGCACCTGTCTTGACCAACGCCACGTCACCGGACGCCCGGGTGGCCGCCATCCTCGACCGGCTCGCGGCCAACGGGATGCGCCGGACATCGGCCCGGCAGGCCATCCTCGAAGCCTTCTTCGCCGCCGAGTCGCACGTCACGGCCGAGGACATCGCCGCCGAGGTGCACCGCCGCTTCCCGTCGGTGGACGTCTCCACCGTCTACCGGACCCTCGACACCCTCGAGCAACTGGGCATCATCGACCACACCCACCTGGCCCACGGCCCGGCGATCTTCCACCTCGCCGACGACGACCACCAGCACCTGGTGTGCGAGCGATGCGGCCGGGTGGTGGAGGTGTCGCCCGAGACGCTGGGGTCCTTCCTGGCGGCGCTGCGGGTGCAGTTCGACTTCGACGTGGATCGCCGGCACTTCGCCCTCGCCGGGATCTGCGGAGCCTGCCGCCGCCCGCCTGGGCCACCCTCGGGATGAGGACCAGCCTCACGAGACGGTGATCACGGCCCGCATCCCGAGGGCGTAGTGCCCCGGCTGGTGGCACCCGATGAGGACCGTGCCGGGGCGACCGAAGGTGTAGACGATCTGCCCCGTCGCCCCCGGGGCGACATCGACCACGGCCAACCCACTGTGGTCATGGGCGGCGCCCCCGCCGGCGGCCGCATTGTGCTGGGCCTGGAGGGCTGCGTCGCCGATCAGGGCCTCGTGGACCACGGTGCCGCCGTTGCGGAACACGAAGCGCACCGTCTCGCCGGTGGCCACCGCCATGGTGCTCGGCGAGTAGGCGTCGTCGGTCATCGCCACGGCGATCGTCCGGCTGGGGGGCGGCGGGCGGTGGAGGGCGGCGAGGCCCAGCACCGTGCCACCGAGGAGCACGATCGGCGTGAGCCAGGCCACGGCAACGCCGCGGCGCAGCTTCGCCCGTGCCCGGGCGGGCGACCGCATCTGGGGCCGGCGACCAGGGCCGGCGTGGGCCTTGAGGAAGCGCGAGAGGCGGAGGCTGTTGGCCACGACGGACACGCTCGAGAACCCCATGGCGGCGCTCGCGACGATGGGGTTCAGCAGCCCGAAGGCTGCCAGCGGCAGGGCCGCCAGGTTGTAGCCGAACGCCCAGCCGAGGTTCTGCAGGATCGTGGCGTACGTCCGGCGGGAGAGCTGGAGGGCGGTCGCCACGCCGTTGAGATCGGGCGACAGCAGCGTGATGTCGGACGCCTCGATGGCGACGTCGGTGCCCGTCCCGATGGCGATCCCGAGGTCCGCCTGCACCAGGGCGGGCGCGTCGTTGACACCGTCACCGACCATCGCCACCACACGGCCCTCCGCCTGGAGGCGGGCGATCTCGGCCGCCTTGCCGGAGGGGAGCACCCCGGCGAGGACCCGACCGATGCCGACCTGAGCCGCGATGGCCCGCGCAGTCGCCTCGTTGTCCCCGGTGACCATCACGACGTCGATCCCCATGCCCTGCAAGGCGGCGACTGCGCCCGGAGCTGCGGGCTTCAGGGTGTCGGCGACCGCGATCAGCCCCCGCGCGGTGGCGTCCCAACCGGCGAAGACCACCGTGCGGCCCCCCGCCTCGAACTCGCCCGCCCGGGCCGCGAGGCCGGCGGCGACCTCGAAGCCCTCCCGTTCGAGAAGGGCGGGACGGCCGACTGCCACCCGCCGGCCCTCGACCGTGGCCAGCACACCTAGGCCGGGCACGGCTTCGAATCGTTCGACGGCTGCGGGCGGGTCCCCGCCACCGGCCCCCGCCGCGGCCAGCGCCTGTCCGACCGGGTGCTCCGAGCCCGCCTCGGCCGCCGCGACCAGACGGAGGAGCTCGACCTCGCTCTCACCCGGGGCAGGGCTCACATCGGTCACGACGAGCCGGCCGGCGGTGAGGGTCCCGGTCTTGTCCATGACCATGGTGTCGACCACCCGGGAACGCTCCAGGACCTCGCCACCCTTGATCAGCACCCCCAAGCTGGCGCCCCGGCCGGTGCCGACCATGATCGCCATGGGCGTCGCCAGGCCGAGGGCGCAGGGGCAGGCCACGATGAGCACCGC
>DASPZW010000573.1:0-2701 GCA_035636055.1 Actinomycetota bacterium | reverse complement strand
CTGCGGATCATCGGGGACGCGGACCCCCGCTTCACCCCGGACCTGTCGGTGGCGGTGCCGACGACGCCGGAACTCCAGGCCGTCAACGAGCGCCTTGCGCGCGCGGCGCTGGTGGCCCCGACGCCGGACCTTGCCCTTGTGCACGACCCTGCCCTCGGGGGAGCGGTGGCCCGCGAGGTGCCCCTCGTGGTGGCGGGCCATACCCACCGGCGGTCCACCGAGATGACCGGCAAGAACGGCCTGCTCTTCGTGCAGGGCTCGACCGGTGGCGCCGGCCTCAGGGCGCTGGAGTCCTCGCCCCCGACCCCCATCGAGTGCTCGGTGCTGTACTTCGACCGGTCCACGAGACGCCTGGAGGCATGGGACGACGTGACGCTCGGGGGCCTGGGCGCCACGTCCGCGGGCATCGCGCGCCACTTGGCCACCGAACCGACGCCGGCCCCCTCGCCCACATCCACCGTGTCCCCGGAGGTGACGGGAACCGTCGCCAGCCCCTAGTCGAGGTGCTGGTGCCAAGGCCACGTCTTCCGGTGGGGCGATGGACACGGCTACGGCCTTGGACCGGCTGCGTCCCTCCAGCGTCACCACGTTCTGTGGTCGCCCTCGAACCTGGGGGGGCGGGTCCCGGCGCATCCTTGGCTGTCTCGCCGCGCCAGGCGCGGTCAAACAGCCACAGTTTGATGCCGTAGCTTCTGCAAGGCCCCCAAACGGGTGTTATGGGCAAATGGCGAACCCGAAGTGACCACGAAGAGTGGTCGACCTCCCCCATGGCCGCCCGCCGCCCGGGAATTCTACCGCCCGGCAGTGACCGCAACGGTGTTCAAACCGCCCCCAGGCATCGAGACCAACCTGGCGAACAACGCGCGGGGAACAACCACCACGCTGGTCCTGTGCTGAGGAGTCGTTCTCGAACTGTTTATGGGTTGGAAACCCGTCGGCAATCAACGACACCTAGGCTTGCTGGCACTGGATCCCCCCAAACGAGACCGCCCGGCAGCAGGACGGGCGTTGTTATTCATGTCCAGCGGTCGCTTCTGGCGGCGAGCGGTACCACCTTGTGCCCATACCAAAAGGAGGACGCCATATGGTTCAGCGATCCCGGGTGAGAAAAACCCCCGAGCCGGCGACGGAAGCCGGTGTCACGGATGACGGCCCCCTCGTCACGCCTGGATTCAACCCCCTCGCCGACTTCGCCAACTTCGGCCCCGGCGAGGCCGAGATGCTGCGTGAGGCCGGCACCGATCTCGAGGTCTTCACCAGAGCTATCGCCGACTCGGTCAGCGCGTACCTGGTCCCGCGCCTTGCCCGCCTGGGGATCCGCGGCGCCAGCCTCGAGAAGGACGTCGTCGAGGAGTGGCTGACCCGCAGCTCCACCGGCCCCTTCGACGAGGACTTCGCCGACTACGTCCGGGCCATCACCCATGTGGCCGGTGGGACGACGTTCCCCGGCGTGACGGTGGCATTGCCGCCGCAGATGGTTATCGGGCTCATCGCCTGGCTGGAAGGCGAGATCCTCGCCTACCTCGCTGACGTGAGCGACACGATCACGCTGTCGAGCATCGGCGGCATCTGGATGGACGAGCTGATGCTCCAGTTGGGGATCATGCTCGAGCCCGTCCTTCATTCCCCCGACGCTCCCCGGGACTACAGCAGAGGTCACAACGCCGAGTTGCACCCGTACGCCGAGTTGGCCGGCTTCGGTTTTGCGGAGGGCCGGGTGCTCGGCGAGACCGGCGCCCTCCTGGAACCGGCGGGCAGCGGTGTGATCTCCCTTGCCTACAGCTACCTCCTCAGCAGGCCGGAGTCCGCCGGCTACTTCCAGGACCCCGAGCACCTGGCCATGCGCAAGTCGACGCTGAAGGGGTGGTGGACCCGCACGGCGGCGGACCCGTACGAGACCAAGGGGAACTTCGGGGAGTATATGCGCAAGGTCGCCAACGCCCACGTCAAGGGAGGCGGGGACGATCCCCATCAGGAGATCCCGGCCCAGCTCACCATTGCCTTGATGGGGTGGGTCGAAATGCGGGTCATGACGGCGCTCAACACCATCGCCTACGACCCCACCGGTGCGGCGACCTTCGGCGAGCTCGGTGACCCGGGCGTCCTGGCTGACGTGGGCAAGGCGTGGATGAAGATGCTCACCCTGCAGCTGGGGGTGCTGATCGACCCCTACCTCAAGGTGTGATCGACCCCTACCTCAGGAATCCGCTCTAGACGCCGCTGGTCTCGACGTCTGCTTCGGGTCCCGCCGTGAAGTGGGGATCGATCAAGACGCCGAGTTGAAGGGTCAGCACGGCCATCCAGGCACGCCCCACCTGGGCGATTGCGGCCGGGTCCCCGAACAAGCCGAAGATGGCCGACGCCCCTTCGTCGAGCATGTTGATCGTGTTGACCGCGGTCATCACGCGCATCTCCACCCACGCCATGAGGGCAATGGTGAGCTGGGCCGGGATCCCGACATCCGGCTGCGTGCCGGCGTTCCTCACGTGCGCGTTCGCCACCCGGCGCAGGTACGAGCCAAAGTCGGCGTACGCGTCGTGGGGATCGGAGGCGGTGCGCACCCACCAGGCCATCAACGTCTCCTTGCGCTGCGCCAGGTGGTGGGGGTCCTGGAAATAGCCCGCTGACTCCGGCCGGCTGAGGAGGTGGGAGTACGCCAGCGAGGCGACCCCACCGGCCAGGGGCGCCAGCAGCGCGCCGG
>DASPZW010000572.1:0-3183 GCA_035636055.1 Actinomycetota bacterium | reverse complement strand
GCCCGGGATGGGCATCTGCCACCAGGTCAACCTGGAACACCTGGGCCAGGTCGTGGCGGTCTGCGACGGCGTCGCCTTTCCCGACACGCTGTTCGGGACCGACTCGCACACGACGATGATCAACAGCCTGGGCATCCTTGGCTGGGGCGTCGGAGGGATCGAGGCGGAGGCGGCGATGATGGGCCAGCCGATGTTCGTCCCGTGGCCGTCGGTCATCGGGGTCCGGATGCGGGGGGCCCTCCCGGCCGGGACGACCGCGACCGACCTCGTGCTGACCCTCACGGAACTCCTGCGTGCCCGAGGCGTGGTGGGCAGCTTCGTCGAGTTCTTCGGCCCGGGCCTCTCGACGCTGCGGATCGAGGACCGGGCGACCCTGTCCAACATGTGCCCCGAGTACGGTGCCACCGCTGCGCTGTTCCCGGTGGACCGCCGCTCGCTGCACTACCTGCGGGAGACGGGCCGGGCGGACCTTTGGCCCCTCGTCGAGACCTACACCAAGGAGCAGGGCCTCTTCCGCACCGACGACGATCCCGATCCCACCTTCACCGACATCCTCGACCTCGACCTCGCCGCCATCGTGCCCAGCCTCGCAGGGCCTCGGCGGCCGCAGGACCGCCAGCCGCTCCCCCGGGTCTGGACGTCGTTCGCCGAGGCGTTCGGCGAGCGGCTGGACGGCGCTCGACCCAGCACCTCCGGCGTCGACAACGGGTCGGTTGTCATCGCCTCGATCACCAGCTGCACCAACACCTCCAACCCATCGGTCATGGTTGCCGCCGGCCTGCTCGCCAAGAAGGCGATCGAGGCGGGTCTGCAGCGCAAGCCCTGGGTGAAGACGAGCCTCGCCCCCGGGTCACGCGTGGTCACCGACTACCTCGAGGCCGCCGGGCTCATGCCGTACCTCGACAAGCTCGGGTTCAACCTCGTCGGCTACGGCTGCACCACCTGCATCGGCAACTCCGGCCCCCTGCCCGACGACGTTGCGGCGTCGGTCACCGACGGCGACCTGGCGGTCGTCGCCGTGCTGTCCGGGAACCGGAACTTCGAGGGCCGCATCCACCCCCAGGTCCGGGCCAGCTACCTGGCCTCCCCGCCGCTGTGCGTTGCGTACGCCCTGGCCGGGAGCGTCGCCCTCGACCTGACGAAGGACCCGCTCGGCACCACGCCGGAGGGTGCCCCCGTCTACCTCTCCGACCTCTGGCCGTCGCCCGAGGAGGTCGCCGAGGCGATCTCGGGCGCCATCTCGCCGGAGCAGTTCGAGCGGGAGTACGGCCGCATCTTCGAGGGGGATGACCGGTGGGCCGCCCTGCCGGCGCCCTCGGGGAGGCTGTTCGAGTGGGACCGGTTATCGACCTACGTGCAGGAGCCGCCCTACTTCGCCGGCGTGACGACTGAGGTCCCGCCCCCGGGCGACATCGTGGGGGCCCGGGTGTTGGCCTCGCTCGGAGACTCGATCACCACCGATCACATCTCGCCGGCAGGCTCCATCAAGCTCGACTCGCCGGCGGGTCGGTACCTCGTCGGGGAGGGTGTGGGTCCGCAGGACTTCAACAGCTACGGTTCCCGACGGGGCAATCACCAGGTCATGGTGCGGGGTACGTTCGCCAACGTCCGGCTGCGCAACAGGCTTGCCCCTGGCACCGAGGGGCCGAGAACCGTGCATCTGCCCGACGGCGAGCAGATGACCATCTACGACGCCGCGGAGCGCTACCGGGCCGAGGGCGTACCGCTGCTGGTGCTCGCCGGCCGGGAGTACGGGTCCGGCAGCTCACGGGACTGGGCGGCCAAGGGGACGACCCTGCTGGGAGTCCGAGCGGTGATCGCCGAGAGCTACGAACGCATCCACCGGAGCAACCTTGTCGGGATGGGGGTGCTGCCGTTGCAGTTCCATGCCGGGGACTCGGCGGCCTCCCGGTGCCTCGACGGCAGCGAGTCCTTCACGATCCGGGGTATTGCCGGCGGTCTCACGCCGGGCCAGGACCTCGGCGTCGACGTGGTGCGGGAGGACGGGACCGCGCTGCGGTTCGACGTCACGGTGCGCATCGACGCCGAGACGGAGGTGGAGTACTACGTCAACGGGGGGATCCTCCCGATGGTCCTGCGCCAGATGCTGGCCGGAGGCGACTAGCGAACCAGGCCTGCGGCACACCCTTCTTCGTCGCCGGGCTGGTCCTGGCTGCCGCCTGCACCCAGGCACCGTCGGTGATCGCCCGCCCGCTGGAGCCGAGCCCGACGGCCGCCGCGCCCACGCCGGCCGCGGCGGCGCCATCACCGAGCCCGGTCACGTCCGTCCCGGCACCGAGCCCGGTCATGGTCGCGCTTCCCGCGGCGCCGCCCGTGACCGCGACGGTTCCTGCGATCCCAGTCGTCCCGGCACCAGGGGAGGCCCTCGTGTCCTACGCCGCGGCGCTGCCGGCGGGGTCCGTCGAGATCGATGCCGGCGGCGACGTCACCTTCGGAGGGGTCGTCGGCGACCTCATCGCCCAGCGGGGGCTCGGCTGGCCGTGGCAGTACGTCACGCCCGTGTTCGCCCACGCCGACATGAGCTTCGTGAACATGGAGGGCACCGTATCCAACCGCGGGAGCCCCGAACCCAAGCAGTACACCTACCGGGGGGACCCTGCGGTCATCCCGGCGATGGCCGCAGCGGGGGTCACCGTCGTCACGGTCGCCAACAACCACTCCCTCGACTTCGGGCCGGATGCCCTCATCGACACCGTCGGCGACCTCGCTTCGGCGGGGATCGCCCCGGTCGGCGGGGGGGCGGACGACGCCCACGCCTGGGAACCGGCGGTCGTGACGAAGAAGGGCGTGCGGGTCGCATTCGTCGCCGCGACCAGGATCCTGCCGGCCGGGTGGGCGGCGGGGGCGACGACCCCCGGCGTCGCCAGCGCCTACGACGAGCGCCGCCTGCTCGCCGCGGTGCGGGGGGCCCGGGCACGCTCGGACTTCGTCGTCGCCGCCATCCACTGGGGCACCGAGGGTGCCACCGACCCCGGCTTGGAGCAGGTGCACCTCGCCCACGCCCTGATCGACGCCGGGGCAGGGCTCGTGCTGGGGGCGCATCCGCACGTGCTGCAGCCGGTGGTCACCTACAAGGGCGGGGTGATCGCCTATTCGTTGGGCAACCTGGTGTTCACGGCGTCTGGCGTGGTGCAGACGTCGATGATCCTGCGGGTCGGCGTC
>DASPZW010000571.1:0-14033 GCA_035636055.1 Actinomycetota bacterium | reverse complement strand
CCCCTCCATGGCGCCCCGGTCGGTCAGCTCGGTCAGCAGCACGAGCAGGGCTCGGCGGCGGTACCGGGAGAGCACGGCGGCGAATACCCGCCGGTAGTTGGCGGCGTCGAGGGAGGGCTGGAGGTCGAACAGCAGGTCGAGGATCCGCCGGGCCTGGGTGCGGCCGCTCCGGGGCCCGGCGGCGACGAGGACGTCGCCCCCGAACGCCGCCATCCCGACGTGGTCGCCGGCGCGCCCCGCCAGCTCCGCCAGGGCAATCCCTGCGTCGAGCGTGTGCTCGAAGCGGGGAACCCCGGCCACGGTCCCCGCCATCGTCCGGCTGGCGTCGACCAGCAGCAGCACCTGCTGGTTGCGCTCTTCGCGGTAGGTGTTGGAGATCGTCTTGGTACTGCGGGCGGTCGCCCGCCAGTTGATGCGGCGGAACTCGTCGTCGGGGTGGTACTCGCGTAGCGAGTCGAACTCCCCACCGCCCCCGCGGATCGGCGACAGGCGGTAGCCGCTCTGGAGGAGCCTCGCCCGGTCGAGCCGGATCTCCGCCTGCCTGCGCCCCGGCAGCGCCGGATAGCACTTGAGGTGGGCGAGGATCGGAAGCGTCCGCTGCCGGCCGCCCAGGCCCAGCGGGCCCCCAGTCCGCAGCGTCAACGGACCGACGGTCACATGGCCGCGCCGGCTCGGGACGATGTCGACCTCGAGGTGCCCAACGGCGTGGGGGTCGAGGACGGCCCCCTGGCGCGGCGGGTACAGGCCGGTGGACGGGGCAGCGGCCGGGTGGGCAGCGACGCGCAGGCGCCTACCCTTCGGGTTGCGGAGGCCCAGCGTGGCCTTGCCGGGGCGATCGAGCGACAGCACGCTGGGCATGTCCCACGCGGCCTGGAGGGAGTCCGGCCGGGCGGCCACCCAGACGTCGACGCCGAGCGCCAGCACGGCGGCGAGGTTCACGGCCAGCAGGGCGACGAGCGGGGGAAATGGCAGGGCGAGCGCGACCGCCGAGGCCGCCAGGACCACAAGCGCGAACCGGGCGGTCGCATACATGCCCGGCCTGCCCATGCCCGGCTCCCGGCGCCGCCTCAACGCCCCTCCCACCCGGCTCGCCGGCGTTCTTCAGCCCATACCCGCTGTTCGCACGCCGGTTGAGGGCCGAAGAAGATCTTGAGGTTCACTTGGGGACCGGGACCCGCTCGACGACGCCGTCCAGCACGGCGTCGGTGGTGGCGCCCTCCATCTCGACCTCCGGGCGGAGCACGAGGCGGTGCCGCCATGCCGGCTTCACGAGCGCCTTCACGTCGTCGGGCGTCACGAAGCCCCGGCCCGAGAGGTACGCCCACGCCTTGGCGACGTTGAGCAGCATCGCCGCCCCCCGCGGGCTCACACCGAGCGCCAGCGACGGGCTGCGGCGGGTCTGGTCCGCCAGGTTCCAGATGTAGCCGATCAGCTCCTCGGACACCCCCACGGCGACGACGTCGCGCGAGGCTGCCGCCAGGGCCTCGGCCCCCGCCACCGGCTGCACGCCGAGCGCCCCGAGGTCGTGCGGGTCCCGGCCCTGGTGGTGCATGCGGAGGACTTCCTTCTCCGGCTCGGGCCCCGGGTAGCCCACCCGCAGCTTGAGGAGGAAGCGGTCCAGCTGGGCCTCGGGCAGGGGATAGGTGCCCTCGAACTCGATCGGGTTCTGGGTGGCGACGACGAGGAATGGCGAGGGCAGCGGGTGCGCCTCGCCCTCGACGGAGACCTGGCGTTCCTCCATGGCCTCGAGCAGGGCGGCCTGGGTCTTCGGCGGCGTCCGGTTGATCTCGTCGGCGAGCACGAGGTTGGCGAAGAGGGGGCCGGTGCGGAAGTGGAAGGCCCCGGTGCTGGACTCGTAGACCATGTTGCCCGTCACGTCCGACGGCATCAGGTCGGGCGTGAACTGGATGCGGCGGAAGTCCAGCGCCAGGGCCCGCCCCAGCGCCTTGACGAGGAGGGTCTTGGCAACGCCCGGGACGCCCTCCAGGATGACGTGGCCCCGCACCAGCAGGGCAGCCAGCACCCCGAAGACCACCGGCTCCTGGCCCTTCACGGCCTTGGCCACCTCGACGCGGACCGCGTTCAACGCCTCGCTCACCTCGGCCACGCTTCCCCCTTCGTTCTGTCGGAACCCGCCCGCCCTGTCGGAACCCGCCCGCCTTGTCGGAACCCGCCCGCACCTCAGATCCAGGAGCCCTCCACCCGCTGCCGCAGCGCCTCCAGCTCCCTCCCGAGCCCGATCAGCTCCTCGTCCGTCTGCGGCGGGGGGCCGGCGAGCAGGCGCTGCACCTCGTCCGGGCGCGTACCCGACAGCTGCGCCAGCGTCAACGATAGGGCCTCGTCCACCGGCCCCCTCCCCTGCGCCTCCGGGGGCCCGGCCTCCGGCCCGACCCCCAGGCGCGACCGTAGCCTCCGGCGGGTGGCACGGCGAAGCGCGTCGCCGGCAAAGGCCCGGGCCCGGGCGGAGCGGTACAGGCGGGCGACGGCATGGACCAGCTCGCCGGACGGGACCGGGGACGGGATCCGGTCCACGACGGGCTTCCCGAAGCGCCGGCCACGCACGAGGGCGAACGCCACGACGGCGATGGCGATCTGGATCAGGACCATGCGGGCCGGCCCCGGGATCGAGCCGATCAGCCCCTTCGGCGCCGCAGCACCCGGCGGCAGGGCAGGCCCGAAGACGACGGGACCACCCGATCCGAAGACCCCCAGTGCGAACGCTGCGTTGTCGCCGCTACCGAGGAGGGCGTTGGTGAGCGGCGAGACCCCGCCGAACACGATGACCCTGCCGCTCCCCACGGGCGTCGATACCTCGAAGCTGCCGCCGTTGACGGGGAAACACCCGACCCCCCCAGGATCGGAGCCCAGGACCGAGTCACCGGCATCGACCGCAAGCCTGTGGACGCCGGCGACCTCGGGTACGACGCATCCCGGGGTCAACCTGGCAGGACCGAATGCGTAGTGACCGACCCGGCCCTTTGGTCCGACACCGGCAGCGGCTGCCGTCTCCGACTGGGGGTCGCCCACCACGACCGTCCCCCCGCCCCGCGCCCACGACAGCAGGTCGTCGGCCTGGCGGGCGTCCCGGAGATCGGTGAGGACCACGAAGACGGCAGGTCCCTGGGGCGGGGTGTCGGCGCTGCGCACCGTGAGCCCCATGGCGGCCAGGTAGCGGCGCAGGGCCAGCGTGCCGTGGGGGCCGCGGTCGTCGCCGGCAGACGGCCCCGAGAGCGCGACAGCGGCGAGCACGAGCGCCGCCAGCGCCCCGAGCAGGATCCACTGGCGCTTCATCTGGCTTTGACCGACCGCTCGGCGGCAGCGAGGGTGTCGACCTCGCCGGCGGTCGCCGGCGCCCTGCCGTACATGACCGACTCGAAGATGGTCGTGGCCTTGGCCACGGCCGGGTAGAGGTCGGGCAGGTCCCCGGCGACGGCCCGGCGGCATTCGCCGGCGGTGAGGCTCGGCTTGTCCGGGACGATCCCCCGGGCGGCCAGCGCCGCGAGCAGGGCGCCGTAGCGTGCCCGCACCGCACCGGCGAGATCGCCGCGGGCCATGGCCTCCCTCGCCAGCCGGTCCCAGTCCGTGCGCACCTGCTTGCCGGCTCCGGCGCCCCGGGCCTTGCGCTCCGGGACGACGTAGCGCAGACGGCGGATGAGCACGACCAGCACGCCGGCGACGCCGCCCAGCAGGACGAGCAGCAGCAGGCCCCGCGGCAGCGGCACGCGGTTCACGGCGTGGGTCAGGCGTTGCCAGATCCCGACGATGAACACCCAGATGTCGTGGCGGATCCGCTCGAACACGCTCGGCTGCGTCGTGATGCCCTGGAAGGCGCCCTGCAGCGCCGCCCCCATCTTCTGGGGATCCGGAGCCTGGGCTGCCAGCGCCGCCTTGGCGGCGTCCTCCATCGCGGAGAGGTGGTCGTCCGCACGGTGAAAGTCCCCAGCGGTCGTCCCGCCCAAGCCGGCCAGCAGGTCGTCCCCGTTGAGATGAACGACCCCACCGGCAACCACGACGTCGAGGGGCAGCCCGACGGCGCGCCGGACCGCGTCCATCGCCTGGGGGCTGGGATGGGCGGCATCTGCCTCGGCCAGTCGCCGGGCGGCATCGAGACGAGCAACGAAGTCGTGGCCGCTGATGGCCGCCGGAGCCCGCCCGTTCCCCGCGGCGCGGGCGGCGGCCGGCAGCGTGCCCGCTGCCACCGCGGCGACGGCGATGGCGGCGACGACGGCCAGGACGCCACGGCCCGTCCGGAACCGCAGCCGGCTCGGCAGAACCGTTCGCACAGCGAGCTCCGGGCTCAAGCGGCCCGGGCGGCCTGGACCTGCTGGGCGGTGACCGCCAGGTCGAAGGCCTCCCTGCGGATCCGGAGGTCGAAGTAGACCACCACGGTGACGACAACGACGAACGGGATGAACGCCGCCTGCCCCAGGGTTCCCGCAATGCCGAGGAAGACCCAGCCTGCCCGGCCGCTCACGAAGCCGAGCAGGAGCGGTGGCATCTGGACGAGGACGAGGCCGAACCAGGCAACCATCACCTTCAGGACCTCGACGCCGCACGTCCTCCACCAGTTGCCGCTGGTGAGGCGCCACGACCGCTCCATGGCGGAGATGGGACCCGCGTCCTCGACCATCAGCGCCACCGGGGACAGCAGGAGTTTGATGTAGAGGTAGATCGCCGGCACGAGGAAGACGAAGGACGCCGCGACGATCAACAGGAACCGGAGCACGCCCAGGCCCAGGATTGCCCAGAAGCGCCGCAGGGTGGTGCGCCACACCTTCCCCACCGTCATCGGATGGCCCATGGAGCAGCCGGCCGCGGCCGTGGCGATGGCCGCCGTGAGGAAGGGGAGGGTGAGGAAGAGGAGGAGGCTCCCCAGCAGCCCCCTGCCGTTCGTGCCGGAGGCTGGGGCGACACCGGTCTTGAACGCGTTGATGAACTGGCGGACCTGCGAGAAGTAGTTCCGGTTCAGGAGCGCACTGAGGAACTCGATGGGCACGACCACCACCGCGGCGGTGCCGACGAGCAGCTTCCAGTTGCGGCGGTAGATCCCGATGGCCGTGTCGACGACCTCCCCGACCCCGCGGGGGAGCAGCGGCAGCGACGGGGCGCCGACGACGGGAGCCGGCCGGGCCGGCGCGTGCCCCGGCGAAGGGCCCGACGAGGAGCCGACCGAGGAGCCGGACGAGAACGTGGGGGCACCCGCGTCGAGTGGCCCCTCCGGCTGCAGCGGCGCAACCGGAGGCGGCGGACCTGGTTCGCTCGCGGCCATCTACCTTCCAGACGTGAACAGGCTGTTCGCCCTCATCGGCTCAAACTGCGCTTGCGGGTCGCAGATTACCCGCTTTGGGGGTGGGATGGACACGGCGAAGGCAGGCGGCCCGGCCCTACCCGGCGCTCACCTGCGGCTCGTTGGCCGCCTTGAGGATGTCATTGAGCGGCGCCAGCCGGTACATACCCGTGAGATCCGGTGCCGGGATCTGCCCGAGGGCCAGGGCATGCCCGGCGTCGGCGGCGATCGCGGCAGCCAGCGGGTCGTCGGTGAAGCTGAGGTGCAGCCAGGAGAGGTCGGACACGGCCTGGGAGAGGGCCACGCCGGTGAGGTTCTTGATCGCGGTGGCGGCGTCCTTCTCGATCTGGGCCGACGGGCGCTTCACCAGGTCGTTGGCGGCGACCTGCCCCACGATCAGGTTGGCCACCACGTCCGGGTGCTTCTGGAGAAATGCGGTCCCCACCATCAGGAGGGCAGTCGGGAAGTGGCCGTTCGGCCAGAGCGATGCCTCGTCGAGGAAAACCTTCGCATTGCCCTCGACCTGCAGCAGGCTCGCCCACGGTTCGGGGACCCATGCCCCGGCGATGCTGCCCTGCTGCAGAGCCGGCAGGATCGAGGCGTTGGGCATCGTCACGACGGAGACATTCCTGCCCGCATTGGGATTGAGGCCCTGGGACTTCAGCCACGTGCGGAGCGCCACGTCGGCGGTGTCGCCGGCGGCGGCGACGGCAACCTTCTGGCCCCGGAGGTCGGCCGGGCTCTTGACGGCGTACTTGGTCATGAGGAAGACCCCACCCGAGGTGGCGCCCGAGACGACCCTCACCGCGTCCTTCGCACGGAGGAAGGCGGCAATCGCCGTGTTGGGGCCGACGTAGGCGGCGTCGAGCGATCCCGCACCGAGGGCTGCCCCCTCCTCGGTGCCGGACTTGAACACAGTGGCGGTGAGGGTGACGTTCGGGCCGAGGCTGCTGGCGAAGACGTTGTCCTGGATGCCCACCAGCGCGCTCGCCTGGGTGAGATCGGCCATGTAACCAAGGTGCAGCGTCACGGCCGCCGGCGGGGTCGTCCCGCTGGGCTGTGGGTGGGCGGCGGTGCCTCCGGCGGTTGTGCAGGCGGCGCCCGCGATCGCCAGGAGCACCAAGGCCGGCGTGAGCCGGGCGCGGCATAGGTTCACGTTGGCTCAGTGCTCCTTCCGGGCGGTCCGATGCCGGCGACTGGTGGGCGCTGCCGGCCGGCGAACCATACTGGTTTTCCTCTGTACCTCAATCCGAGGTGGTGTCGTGAACGATTATCGGCGTACATCCTGTGGAACCGAACGGCTGCTGCGCATCCTGCTCATGTCTGCCGTCGCCACCGGAGCATTCTTCCGCCTCGCCGCTCCCGCCAGCGCCGCTCCTGCGCAGGCGTGGCGGCGGATCGTGCCAGGAGCCATCGTCCAGTCGTCGCCTGCGCCGGTCGTCCTCCCCGGCGGATCGCTCGGGATCGTCGTCGGGTCGCACGGCGGCAAGGTGTACACGCTGAACAGCGCGGACGGCACCGACGCGCCGGGTTGGCCCCAGCAGACGGTCGCTGCGATCGACTCCTCGCCGGCGGTCGCGTCCACCGACGGGTCGGGCGCGCCGCAGATCTACATCGGCAGCGGCATCGCGACGGCGGTCCAGTCGGGGGGCTTCTACTCCTTCGACACCACCGGGCACACCCGGTTCCACATCAACGCCGCCGACGCCGCCGGCCCGAGCCTGTCGTTCTCGGCCACCCCGGTCATCGGCGACATCAACCGCCACAA
The DNA here is from genome assembly GCA_035636055.1 of Actinomycetota bacterium. Classification (GTDB taxonomy): domain Bacteria; phylum Actinomycetota; class CADDZG01; order JAHWKV01; family JAOPZY01; genus JAOPZY01. The sequence goes on along the minus strand of DASPZW010000571.1, from coordinate 6,978 downwards.
CGTCCCCGACATCTCCGTCGGCTCCCTCGGCCAGCACATCTACTCCGTGACGCCGAACGGCGCAGCGAACCCGGGTTGGCCCTACCAGGCCCTCGACAGCACCTTCTCCTCGGGCGCGCTGGCGGACGTGAACGGCGACGGCCAGACCGATCTCGTCGTCGGCGGCGACTCCAACCCCGGCCCCCAGGGGACCCACCCGAGGGGTGGCCTGGTCCGGGCACTCAACGGGAGCGGGAGCGTCATCTGGGAGTACCGGATCGATGAGCAGATGATCTCGTCGCCCAGTATCGGGGACATCGACGGCGACGGCCACCCCGACATCGTCTTCGGATCCGGGAACTACTGGGCCAACAACGGCGGGTCGTCGTACTCGACCAAGCTCTCGGCAATCAACATCGACGGCACGCCGAAGCCCGGCTGGCCCAAGACGATCGACGGCTTGGCCATGGCGTCGCCGACGCTGGCCGACGTCAACGGGGACGGGCATCTCGACGTCGTCATGGGGGCCTGGAACACCGACGGGCACAGCGGCTCGGTCTACGCCTGGGACGGCAGGACCGGCGCCGAGATCTGGGCGCACCACAACGTCGGTTCGGGGACGGTGATCGGGCAGATCGTCACCGCCGACTTCAACGGCGACGGAGCGCAGGACCTCCTCGTGCCCACCTCCAACGGCGCCTACGCGCTCGACGGCCGCACCGGCCAGCAGCTCTTTGGTGTCGAGACCGGCCTGTCCCTGCAGAACTCCCCGCTGATCGTCGACCTCGCCGGGAAGGGACAGCTCAGCATCATAGTCGCCGGCGAGAACGCTTCGCATCAGGGTGTGATCGCCCGCTACGACGTGCCCGCGACCGACAAGGCATCCTTCGGCGCCCTCGGCTGGCCGATGTTCCGCAAGGATGCCCGGCGCACGGGCTCGTGGACGAACCCCCCGCTCACGCAGAGCGCGTGCTCGCGCCCCGGCGGCTACTGGATGGCGGCCTCCGACGGCGGCATCTTCAACTACTGCGACGCCGGGTTCTTCGGTTCCACAGGCAGCATGCACCTCAACCAACCCATCGTGGGTATGGCCCCCACGCCCGACGGCGACGGCTACTGGCTCGTGGCCCGGGACGGCGGCATCTTCGATTTCGGCGACGCCCGCTTCTTCGGTTCCACAGGCAGCATCCACCTCAACCAACCCGTCGTCGGCATGGCCCCCACGCCCGACGGCGGCGGCTACTGGCTCGTGGCCCGGGACGGCGGCATCTTCAACTTCGGCGACGCGCCCCTCCTCGGCTCGACCGGCAGCATCCACCTCAACCAGCCCGTCGTCGGCATGGCCCCCACGCCGTCCGGGCAGGGCTACTGGCTCGTTGCGTCAGACGGCGGCATCTTCAACTTCGGCGACGCGCCCCTCCTCGGCTCGACCGGCAGCATCCACCTCAATCAACCGATCGTCGGCATGGCGCGGACGCCCTCGGGCGGCGGCTACTGGCTCGTTGCGTCAGACGGCGGCATCTTCAACTTCGGCGACGGCGGCTTCTTCGGCTCCACGGGCAGCATCCACCTCAACCAACCGATCGTCGCGATGGCAGGCGCCGGCTAACCCGGCCCGCCGGGCGGTGGTCGGGATTTTGTACGTAGGCCGTAGCAAATCCCGACCACCCCGGGCTTCCCGGCCCGGCCGGTAGCGCCCCGGGTCCGCGGCCCCCGGCGCCTCAGTCGCAGATGCGCTTGGCCCGGCCCGTCGTCGCCCAGGTGACCCTGCCCACCTCGGCGAAGGTCAGCAGGTCGGGGTGCGAGGGGATCACCCGCAGGGCGAAGCCGTGGCGGCCCGGACGCTCGCAGGAGTAGGACCCGGTGTAGCACCAGGTGCCGTCGGGGGCCTTGCCGCTGACCTCCATCGGCTCCACGCGCTCCGCCAGCAACTCCTCGCTCCCGTTGAGCGGCCCGTGCACGAGTTGCACGGCCACGTCGTCCGGCGTGAGCGCCCCGAGGCGCACCTGGGCCAAGACCTCCTGGGCCTTCCCGAGCTCGGGGATGATGTCCTCGTCGCCGGCCGCTTCGATCGAGACGTCGCTCCACTGCTTCTGGACGTTGCTCTTCCAGGCGGCCAGTGCCTTGGCCCGCTGGTACCCGTTGGCGGCCAGCGCCTCGGCCCTGGCGGCGGCGGGGTCGTACGCCCACTCGACGTACTCCCGGAGCATCCGGGTGGCGCTGACCTTGGGGCCGAGGGTCTTGAGCGACGAGCGGATCCGCCGGACCCAGCCCCGGGGCACCGACCTGGCCTTGCGGTCGTAGAACAGCGGGACGATGCGGCGCTCCAGCACGTCGAAGAGGTTGGCCGCCTCGACCCGGTCCCGCCGGGCCAGGTCCTCGTAGCCTTCCACCGACAGGATGGCCCACCCGTTCTCCCCGTCGTACATCTCGTCCCACCACCCGTCGAGGATCGAGCAGTTGAGCACCCCGTTCAGCGCAGCCTTCTCCCCGCTGGTGCCGGACGCCTCCAGCGGGCGGCGCGGGGTGTTGAGCCACAGGTCGACGCCCTGGCACAGCATTTTGGCCATCGACATGTCGTAGTTGTCGAGGAAGGCCATCCGGCGGCGGACCTCGGGGTCCTGGGCGAAGTTGAAGATCTCCCGGATCATCGCCTTGCCCGGCTCGTCGGCGGGGTGGGCCTTGCCGGCGAAGATGATCTGCACCGGCCGGTCCGGGTTGTTGAGGAGCGCCTTCAGGCGGTCCGGCTGCGAGAGCAGGAGCGTCGGTCGCTTGTAGGCGGCGAAGCGGCGGGCGAAGCCGATCGTGAGCACGCCCGGGTCGAAGACGTCGTCGCACCAGGCAAGGTCGCCCTCGCTCACGCCCTGGGTCATCCGGGAGACCTTGAGGCGCTTGCGGACGAAGCCCACGAGCCGTTCCCGGCACTGCTCCCGCACCCGCCAGATGTCCTCGTCCGAGGCGTCGTCGAGGCGCGCCCAGCGCTCCGGACCGGCGTCCCACCACTCGGGCAGCACGTAGCGGTCGAGCGTGGTGGTCATCTCGCTCGAGACCCACGTGGCCGCATGGATCCCGTTGGTGACGGAGTGGATGGGGATCTCGTCGAAGGAGATGTCCGGCCAGAGGTGCTGGAACAGGTGCTTGGACGTCTGGCCGTGCAGGCGGGCGACGCCGTTGCAGTAGCCCGAGAGCCGGAACGACAGCACCGCCATGTTGAAGAGGTCCCCGGACCCGCCGGGCTCCCGGCCGAGCTCCATGAGGTCGGAGAACGGGACCCCGCACTCGTCCGCCCAGGCCCCGAAGTAGCGCTCGATCAGCGCCCGGGGGAAGCGGTCGATGCCGGCCGAGACCGGCGTGTGCGTGGTGAACACGGCGCCGGCCCGGACCGCTTCGATCGCCTCGGGAAACGTCAGGCCGTCGCGCCGGATCAGGGTGCGCAGCCGTTCCAGGGCCAGGAAACCGGCGTGGCCCTCGTTGATATGGAAGACCTGGGGCACCCGGCCGACGGCCTCGAGCGCACGGACGCCGCCGATACCGAGGAGGATCTCCTGGCGCAGCCGGTGCTCCTCCCCGCCGCCGTAGAGGTTGTCGGTTATGGCCCGGGCCTCTTCGGGGTTCTCGTCGACGTTGGCGTCGAGGAGGAAGAGGGGGATCCTGCCCACCTGGGCCTTGAGGATCTGGGCGACCACCGGCATGCCGGCGAGGTCGACGGTCACGCGCCCGACCGGCTCGAGGGCCATCTCGGCGGGGTCGAGCGATGGGTAGCGCTCCACTTGCCAGCCCTCGACGTTCAGTTCCTGGCGGAAGTAGCCGTGCTTGTAGAACAGCCCGACGCCGACAAGGGGCAGGCCGAGGCTGCCCGCCGCCTTGACGTGGTCGCCCGCCAGCACGCCGAGGCCCCCTGAGTACTGGGGGAGTGCCGCGTCGATACCGAACTCCGGCGAGAAGTAGGCGACCGACCTGAGCTCCAGGTCCGACCGCTCGGCGAACCAGCGCCGCCGCCGCAGGTGCTGCTGCAGGTCGTCGTGCACCTCGTGCAGGAACGCCAGGAAGCTGCGGTCCTTGGCGAGCGACTCGAGGCGCTCCTTGCCGATGGTGCCGAGCAGGCGCATCGGGTCGCCTCCGGCGGCCTCCCAGACCTCCGGGTCGGCCCAGCGGAACAGGTCCACCGAGCGCGCGTCCCAGGACCAGCGGAGGTTCATAGCGATCTCGCGCAACTCGGCGAGCGCCTCGGGCAACTCGGCTCTGACGGTGAAGCTGTGGAGTGCCCTAGGCATCGCAGGGTCTCTGGTGACTGAGCATCGACGGGGTAGGTCTCAAGGGAGGGCCGGTCTCCTTCTCAAGGGACTCCGAGTCTAGTGCACAGATCCGCCGATCGATCAAGTCGGTCCCCTGCGGCGGCCCGTCCAGGCTCACGGCTGCTCCGCGAAGCGGAGGAGGAACAACGAGAAACTCAGGAGGTTGAGCGCCGGTGTCTTCATCAGGCGTTGCTGGCCGGGGTGGGCCGTGTTGAGCAGCTCCTGCCAGACGCCCTGGCCAGGCATCTTCGGCAGGACGAAGTAGCGCGACCGAGGCCCGCCGTTGAGCAGGAGGAGCAGGGTTTCGCCGAAGACGGGACGGCCCCGCTCGTCGACGTCGTCGCTCGCTTCGCCCCGGATGAGCATCCCCAGCACCTGGTTGCGCTCGTCCGCCCAGTCCTGCATCGTCATCTCATGGCCGTCGGCCCGGAACCACGAGAGGTCCTTGGTGCGGGCTCGGGGACGGGCGGCCCCGGTGAAGAAGTTGCGCCGGCGGAGGACGGGGTTCGCCCGGAAGCGCTCGATCGCCTGGGCGGTGAACTGGTAGAGCTGGCGGCCCTCGGGCGAGAGGTCCCAGTCCACCCAGCTCGTCTCGTTGTCCTGGCTGTAGGCGTTGTTGTTGCCGCCCTGGGTCCGCCCGATCTCGTCGCCGGCGACCAGCATCGGCACGCCCTGCGAGAACAGCAGCGTTGCCAGCATGTTGCGCTTCATCCGGTCGCGCATGCGGTGGGTCCAGGCCGACTCCGTCGGGCCCTCGGCCCCCCAGTTGCGGCTGTAGTTCTCCTCGGCGCCGTCGCGGTTGCCTTCGCCGTTGGCCTCGTTGTGCTTGTGTTCGTAACTCACGAGGTCGTTCAGCGTGAAGCCGTCGTGCGACGTGATGAAATTGACGCTGGCATAGGTGCCGCGCCCGCTTCCCGCGAAGAGGTCGCTGGAGCCCGCCAGCCGTGAGGCAAGCTCGGGCACCTGGCCCGGGTCGCCCCGCCAGAAGCGCCGGACCGTGTCCCGGTACTTGCCGTTCCACTCGGCCCACCCCGCCGGGAAGCCCCCCAGCTGGTAGCCGTACGGCCCGATGTCCCATGGCTCGGCGATGAGCTTGACGGTCGACAGGACCGGGTCCTGCCCGACCGCCTGGAAGAACGGGCCCCGCAGGTCGAGCCCGCTCTCCGTGCGCCCGAGCGCGGGGGCGAGGTCGAAGCGGAAACCGTCGATATGCATGACCTCCACCCAGTACCGGAGGCTGTCCATGATCAACTGGTTGACCCGGGGCTCGGACGCGTTGACGGTGTTCCCCGTGGCCGTGAAGTCCTGGCAGTACCGGGGGTCGGCGGGATCGAGCCAGTAGTAGCAGGCGTTGTCCACGCCGCGCAGCGACAGCGTCGGGCCGCGCTCACTCCCCTCGCCGGTGTGGTTGTAGACGACGTCGAGGATGACCTCGAGGCCCGCCCGGTGCAGGGCCTTCACCATCGTCTTGAACTCGTACACCTGCCGGCCCCGGGTCGCGGCGAAGCCCACATCGGGGGCGAAGAACGCGATCGTGTTGTAGCCCCAGTACTCGGTGAGGCCCACCTCGCTGAGGTGGGCGCCGTTGGCCGCCTGCTGCACCGGCATCAGCTCCACGGCGGTCACCCCAAGCTCCAGGAGATGATCGATCACCGGCTCGGAGGCCAGCCCGAGGAAGGTGCCGCGCAGCTCCGGCGGCACCCCGGGGTGCCGGGCGGTCATCCCCTTCACGTGGCACTCGTAGATGACCGTGCGGTTCCAGCGCCGTCTCGGCCGGCGGTCGTCGCCCCACGAGAAGGCGGGGTCCACGACGACGGACTTCGGCATGACGCCGGCGCTGTCGGCGGTGCTGAACGAGAGGTCCTCCTCGGCGTCGCCGAGGATGTAGCCGAAGGTGTCGGGGTGCGGGAACACCGGCCCGCTGACCTCCAGGGCGTACGGGTCGAGGAGCAGTTTGTGGGGGTTGAAGCGGTGGCCCTCAGCCGGGGCGTACGGGCCGCGGACCCGGTACCCGTAGTGCTGGCCCGGCCGGATGTCGGGGAGGTGGGCGTGCCACACGAAGTCTGTTCGCTCGCTGAGCCGCACCCGGTGCGCCTCCTCCCCGTCTGTCGCATTGTCGAACAGGCACAGGTCGACGCCGGTTGCGTGCTGGGAGAACAGGGCGAAGTTGACCCCCTCGCCGTCCCAGGTCGCCCCGAGCGGGGCGGGGCGCCCCGGCCACACCCGCACGTCGCCCCGATTGGCGTTGCGGCCGGTGTTCCGGCTCGGGTTCCGGGGGGTGTTGGGTCCCAGCGCAGGTTGGCGTGACACGGGCGCAAGGTTAGCGGTACGGGCTGGGCCGCGGCATCTCGTTCTGCCCAAGGGGGGCTTTCATGCTCGGGTAGGAATACCCCGTTGACAATTACTCCAACCCGAGTATTCTATGTTGCATGGTCGCCAACAACCGCTCCAATCCCCTCGCTCTGGCGGTCCTGAGCTGCCTCTACGAGCGGCCGATGCACCCCTACGAGGTCGCCCAGACCCTCCGCCACCGTGCCAAGCACGAGAGCATCCGCCTGAACTATGGGTCGCTCTACAACGTGGTGGAGGCGCTGGAGAAGCGGGGATACGTCCGGGTCGCCGAGACCGTCCGGGAAGGGCGCAGGCCGGAACGCACTGTCTACGAGATCACCGAGACCGGATCGAGGGAGTTCGTCGACTGGCT
>DASPZW010000570.1:0-2693 GCA_035636055.1 Actinomycetota bacterium | reverse complement strand
GGGGCACCGGCAAAGTCCTGGCTCGCCCAGACGAAGAAGCGGCCGTTGGGCGTCGGCGTCGAGGGCGCCCCGACCGCCACCGTGAAGGCCTGCTGCAGGCGCCCGGCCGTGTAGCGTTCGAGGCGGAACTGCGACTGGTAGACCCGGAGGTAGTCGGTCGTGCCCCGGATCGTGACGCTGGAGGCCGGGATCCACCCGGTCGCGCCGTTGGGCTTGACCGGCAGCTCGACCCGGTACCAGCCCGGCACGAGATCGAGGACGAGGAACGCCTCCTTCTGCCCGGTCAGGACCTGGCCGGGGATCCTCGCCGTCACGGGGCCGGCGGCCGGCGCGGCGTACACGGGCACCGTGGCAGCTGCCGCGTCTGCAATGAGCGATGCCGTGGGGATGGGGTGGGGATCGGGCGCCGGAGCGGCGGCGGCGACCCTGTGAATGGCGAGGTGCCGGTCGCGGGCGAGGGTGGTGGCCAGCAGCGGAACCACGGCCACGACGATGGTGCCGACGGCGAGGAATCGAGGCAGTGCGCGGTGTCGCAACGTGACTGAACTCCGGATCCGGCTACCGAGTTCCGAGCATACCCGCCGCGGTTGCCAGGAGCCCAAAGAACCAAGCCGTCAGCCTGAACGTGACGACGAATGCGCCGCCCGAGTGTTGCGGCCGACCTTTTTACGGGAGAACTCCCGGGCGGCGGGCAGCCAGGGGGGATCGACCACTCTTCGTGGTCATCTTCGATATCGCTATCTTCTCATAACGCCCGTTTTGTGTGCATGCAGAAGCCACGGACTCGAACTGTGGCTGTTTGACCGCGCCAGGCGCGGTGAGACAGCCAAAGATGCGCCGGGGCCCTGCCACCAGGTACGAGGGCGACCACAGAAGGTGGTGACGGGCGGGTGGTCTTCCGCCAGCGCGAGACCGTCACCGGGGACGTCGAGCTGGTCGGCACCCCGCTGGAGCGACGGAACCGGTCGGGGGCCGAGCAGAGGACCCCATTCTCATTCGCTGGAGTGGACCCTGACACCGGCCCACCCCGCCCAAAGAAAGCCGTTCATTTCACCGCCCAAGCGCGGAAGGGGGCACAGAGGATCACGACGGCCGTCTTCGAAACCCCTCGCGGATGACCAACATCCGTGGTTCCGGCCCCAGGACCGGACTCTTTAGTCGTAGCATCATCGGCGCGTGGCCACGGAACCCACGAGTGATGCGTTTGCCCGTTTGCGCGCCGGGACTAAAGCCCGATATGGTGCAAATGTGCGAACAGGAGTCTTCGATGCTCGTTGACGACAGTTACCACCGGACTCCGGGCGACCCAGGGCGGAGGATCCTCGTGGTCGACGACGACCCCCGGATCCGCCAGCTTCTCCTGAGGATCCTCGAGACGAGCGGCTTTCTCGGCACGGCCGCCGCCGACGCGGCCGAAGCCAGGGAACGCCTGCGGGAGCAGCGCTACGCGGCCATCCTCATCGACGTCCGCATGCCCGGCGAGTCCGGCATCGACCTCCTCAAGCATGTGACGGCCGAGTGCGTCGACACCGCCCCCGTCATGGTCACGGCGTCCGACGACCACCACCTCGTCGAGACCGCCTTCGAGACCGGCGCCTACGGCTACGTCGTGAAGCCGTTCCGCATGAGCGAGCTGATGATCAACATCACCAGCGCCCTTCACCGCCGCGACCTGGAGATGCGGAATCGGGACTACATCCGGGAGCTCGAAGAGAAGGTGGGACGGCACCGAGCGCTGCACAGCACCATCGCCCCGCTGGAGGCAGCCGAGGACCCCGCGGCGGCCCCCATCACGACCGAGGAGGTCATCGGGCGGCTGTCCGGTGCGCTCTCGGCCCGCGACGAGGAGACCGGCAACCACATCCGCCGGATGAGCAGCCTGTCGGCCTTCCTCGCCGGGCGGGCGGGGATCGGCCAGGCACACCCCAAGGACATGCGGCTCGCCTCGGCCCTCCACGACGTCGGCAAGATCGGAGTGCCGGATGCGGTCCTGCGCAAGCCCGGCCCCTTGAGCACCGAGGAGCAGGAGGTGATGCAGCGCCACACGCTCATCGGGCACCGGATGCTCTGCGACTCCGCCTCCCCGCTACTCCAGCTCGGCGCCAGCATCGCCCTGACCCACCATGAACGATGGGACGGCAGCGGCTACCCCAACCGCATGGCGGGCGACGACATCCCGCCCGAGGGCAGGGTCACCGCCATCGCCGACGTCTACGACGCCCTCACCAGTCACCGGGTCTACCGGTCCGCCCTCGAGCCCGGCGACGCGATCGCGCACATGCGGTCCGGCAGGGGGCGGCACTTCGACCCCCACCTCCTGGACCTGTTCGTCGACACGGTCGACGAGGCCCCGCAGGAGGAGCCCGACCCGGCCGGCTGACCCTCCGAAGAGGGCAGCGGCCTAGGGCAGCGGCCTAGGGCAGCGGTTCGCTCGGGTCGGGGACGCCGGCGGGAGCCTCGATCGCCTCCTCCACGGGTCGGTCGGGTTCGGTGACCTTGTCCGAGATCCAGGCGTCGATGCGGGACCACCAGTCGTAGAGCCAGGAGATCAGTTCGTCCGTCTCCTCCGGCACCACCGCGTTCGGGATGCGCCAGAAGCGGGCGAGCACCGGTTCGGTGAGGGGGATCCGCCGCCACAGCTGGCCGATCGACCCCACGTCTTCGAAGAGGGTGTGCGCGACGAAGACGATGTC
>DASPZW010000569.1:0-6280 GCA_035636055.1 Actinomycetota bacterium | reverse complement strand
TTGACCTTCCTGCTCAGGGGAGGGTCGAGACTGGGCGTATGGAACCCCGACCACCCAGCCAGCGAGGTCCTTCGCGCCGGGGCCATGCGCGAGGCCGCTGGCTGCTCGGCGTCCTGGTCGCGGCGTTCGTCGTCGGGGTGGTCGCCGTGACTGCCTTTGGACGAGGGTCGGGGCGGCCCGTCGAGGTATCCGTGACCGGGTCACCGGCGGCGGCGGTGGGCGCCGCAGCCCCGGCGTTCTCCTTGCCGACACTGTCGGGCTCGCCCTTCGTCTACCCCACCCACCGCCCAACGCTGCTGTACTTCATGGCCGGATGGTGCGGGACGTGCGTCCCCGAAGCCCAGGCCCTGGGTCGTCTCCAGGCATCGGTGGGCAGCGCCGCAGTCCTCCTGGCCGTCGATGCCGACCCCTCGGACACATGGGCCTCGCTGCGGTCCTTCGCCGGGGAGCTGGGCGCACCGGGCCACGACTTCGGCAAGGACGACGGCAGGGTCGACGCCGCCTTCGGCGTCAACGAGCTGGACACCACCGTCGTGCTGGACGCCTCGGGGAGGGTGGTCTCCCGTACCATCGGCGCTCTCGACGACGCCGGCCTGCGGGCGGCCCTGGCCAAAGTGGGCGCGTGACGCTGCTCAGCTTCGCCTTCGGGGCGGGCATCCTGGCCACAGTGAACCCCTGCGGGTTTGCGATGCTGCCGGCATTTCTCGCCTTTCTATCTGGGCGAGGCAGACGGGTTTCGTTCGGATCTGGCCAGCCGCTTCCTGAACGGCCTCGGTGTCGGGGCAGCGGTGAGCGCAGGGTTCGCCGCCGTGTTCGTCGCCACCGCCCTCGCCACCTCGGCCGGGCTTCGACTTCTGGTGCAGTACGTGCCCTGGGTGGCGGTCGTGATCGGGGCTGCCCTGGTCGTGGTGGGAGGGGCCATGCTGGCCGGTCGCCACCTCGGCGTTGGCCTCGTGGAGCGGTTCCGCCCCGGCACCCAGCGCACGGTCGGGCGGATGGTGGTCTTCGGGGCGGCCTACGCTGTGGCCTCGCTTTCCTGCACGCTGGCGGTGCTGCTGGCGCTGGTCGCCCAGGCCCTGGCGACGCGAAGCCCGCTGGAGATGCTTGGGATCTTCGGGGCTTACGGCGCCGGCGCGGGCACCGTGCTGACGGCGCTGACGGTGTCGGCAGCTTTGGCCCGGGGAGGGCTTGTCCGATGGCTGCGCCGACTCCTGCCGGTGGTGAGCAGGATGGCGGGGGCGGTCCTCGTCGTCTCCGGGGCCTACCTGGTCGCCTACTGGCTGCCGGCGCTGCAAAGCGGGTCGGGCAGGGGCCGGGCGCCCGTTTCACTGCCCGAGGCCCTGTCAGGCCGCCTGTCCACCCTCTTGGACGGCCACGGCGGCCTGTTCGCCGCCCTCGCTGCGGTCCTGATCGCAGCGGGTGTGGCCGCAAGGATTCGGACTCTCCGCAGGCGGACCGATACCGGGGGAGGCTCCCAACCCCTGGACGGCTCGCTATCTCGTGCATCTCCTACCGAGACCGGTACCCGCAGCGTCGTGGGGGCGGTCCTCCTCATGGTCGCCCTCTGCTGCGGGGTGCCGACGCTGCTCGCCGGGGGTGTCCTCGGCGTCATTGGCGGATTCCTCGGCAACACAATCGTGATCGCAGGGGGTGTCGCCCTGGCAGGAGCTGGCTTGGTCACTCTGCTCGTCCGCCGGGTCAGGGGGGCCAAGAGTGTGGCCTGCCGGTCGTGCCGACCGATGCCTCGAGCGTTGATGACGACGCGGCGTCGTGAGCCTGGGCTGTCCCGCACTAACAACTAACCTGTCAGGTCAGGAAAGCTTCATACGGGTCGCTGGGGGCGGACGAGGGTGATTCATGTTCTGCCGCCACCTATCGAGAGGAGGAACGATTGCCCCGGGAGCTCGGTCTTGACGACATTCGCCAGTTGCTGGACGAAGGCGCTCAGCTGGTCGACGTGCTGCCCCCACAGGAGTACGAAGACGAGCACCTGCCGGGGGCGGTCAATGTCCCACTGAAATCGCTGGACGCCGAGACCACCGGATGGATGGACCCCGCCCGCCCTGTCGTCGTCTACTGCTGGGACTACCAGTGAGACCTGAGCCCGCGAGCCGCGTGGCGGCTCGAGCGACTGGGGTTCGAGCAGGTCTTCGACTTCTCGGTCGGGAAGGCCGCCTGGCTTGCCATGGGGTGGCCTCGGGAAGGAACCGCCGCCGCTACCCCGAACGCGGGTGAGGTGGCTCGAGACGGAACGCCGACGTGCTTGCTCGATGACCGGATCGGTGAGGCGCGGGAGAAGGTTCTCGCCGCGGGGACAGACGCGTGCATCGTCGTCAACTCGGAGGGAATCGTCCAGGGCCGACTGAAGATCGCCGCTGTCTCCGAAGACCCCGATGTCACCGCCGAGGAAGCCATGGAGATCGGTCCCACCACCGTCCGTCCGGACGAGGCTCTGAAGCCGCTCGTCGACCGCATGAGGAAACGGCATGTGAGGACAATGATCGTCGCGGACCTCCGAGGGAATCTGTTGGGGCTCCTCTATCGAGAGGACGCTGAGCGAGCCTTGGCGAACCCGCCCGAAGGCAAGCCCTCCCAGCTTGGTTGATGCATTCGGCGATCTCACTCGGCGGCGTCGCCTTCGGTTTCCTTTCTTTGTGGAGGTTCATAGGGTTTGGTGCAGCGCTCCCTGCACGGCTGGCCTGCGGGACTGACCAGAGGCTGGCCAGAACTCTCAACGAATGTGGGGCCCGGCTGCCACTCCATTCGGGCACCACGCAGGACCTGTTTTGCCTGCTCAAACCCCAAATGCGGAGGCAGACGGGAGTCGAACCCGCCGACCGACTCTCGACGGCCCGCTAGTTTTGAAGATCCGCGATGTTGGTGTTGGCTGGTCCGTTGAGTGCTGATTCGTGCTCACTGGTCCGGCCGTAAGGCCCCCTCGTCCAGGTAGTGGTGGTTGGTCTGCCCAGTGCCCTGCACGTGGCCAGAACAGTGGCCAAAAACGGGCAACTTCTGATCTACCTCAGAAGTGAGCGTCGTTCCGGCCGAGAGCTCTAGGCACATCCCCGTCGAGCCGCTCCAAGGCCCGGAGGAATCCTGAGGCGACCTCGACGGGCTCCTGCCTTGCCGAAGCTAGGGAAGCCGGGCGATCCCTCCCAAGGGGTACGACCCGATGGCCCCTGGATGCAGCGCCGCTGCCAGCAGCTCCACCCCGTCGATGAGGCGGGGGCCCGGCCGGGAGAAGAAGGCGCTTGCGTCCGCAGCGAAGAACTGTTGTACCTCGGCCAGCTCCGGGCGCTTCTTCAGGGTCTTCCCCTCCTCGATGGCGCCGTCCAGGTTGTAGCCGCAGGGCATGAACACGACCACCTCCGGCGCCGCTGCAGCGATCGCCTCCCAGGTGATTCGAACGGAAGGCGTCCCGTGCGATCCGAGCAGGCTCTCGCCCCCGGCGGCTTCGATCATCTCGGGGACCCAATGTCCGCCGTTGAATGGGGGATCTCCCCACTCCAAGGCGAAGGTGCGAGGGCGCTGGAGACCGGCGACTGACTGCTTCACGAGCTCCAGACGCCGCCGGAGCTGCCCCACGAATGCTTGCGCTTCGGGTAGGGTCCCGCTGACCGTGCCGACCTGCAGCACGCAGTCCAGGACCTCGTCGAGTGAACTCGGGTCCAGCGAGACGACCTGGGCCGGGCACCCCAGTAGATCCAGGGCCTCGTGCACGTGACCCGAGGGCACCGCGCAGACGGCGCAGAGGTCCTGGGTGATCACGATGTCGGGCCGAAGTTCCCGGATGGCCTCGTGGTCGAGGCGGTAGATCGGATTTCCGCCCTCCAGGCTCTGGCTGACGAGCCGATCGACCTCGGCAGGGCTGGCTCCCGCGGGAAGCGCGGAATGGGACACGAGGCGCTTGCCCCGGGCCTCGGGAGGCCAGTCGCACTCGTGCGTGACACCCACGAGGTCCTCACCCAGGTTCAGGGCATACACGATCTCGGTTGCCGACGGGAGGAGCGACACGATTCGCATGGCCACCATAGTGACTGATACGCGGGTTGCGGTGCGGTTCGCGTCAGGGCGAAGACGGCCGAGGCGGCATCCTTGCCGGACGCCACAGGTACCACAGTCGCGGGCCGTGGCAGGATGCAGCGTGCCCACGCTCGGTCCCCGCGTCGTTATCTCCGGCACCCACTCGGGAGTGGGCAAGACCACCGTGGCCGTAGGCTTGATGGCCGCCCTGACGAGCCGGGGCCGGCGGGTAGTCTCGGCCAAGGTGGGGCCTGACTTCATCGACCCGGGGTACCACTCACTCGCCACCGGCTACCCAGGGCGCTCCCTGGACGCGTGGCTGTCAGGGGAGGACAACATCGCCTCGCTGGCCGCCGCCGGCGCCGAGGGAACGGACCTCCTGATCATTGAAGGTATGATGGGTCTGTTCGACGGGTCCGCCCAGCCCGGCTGCGATGGGTCCACGGCTGCCGTCGCCCGCCTCTTGGAGGCTCCCGTCGTTCTGGTGGTCGATGCCTCGGCCATGAGCGGCTCGGTTGCCGCGGTGGTGCACGGCTACCGGGATCTTGATCGGCGGGTGGACGTCGCCGGCGTCATCTTGAATCGTGTCGGCGGACAAGGCCACGCGACCCTCCTCCGGGAAGCCCTGGAGCCCCTCGGCATCGCGGTGCTGGGCGTCCTCTACAACGAAGACGCGCTGGCGTGGCGTGAACGCCATCTCGGGCTGGTGCCGGTGGCCGAGCATCCCGATTCGGTGCGAGCGGCGGTGAGCAGACTGGGAGCCGCCATCGAGGGGAGTTGCGACCTGGCCGCCATCGAAGCAATTGCCCGGGCCGCACCGGCCAGAACTGTCCCGCCCGCCCCGCAAGCCAGGCTGGTGGCCAGCGTGCGCCTGGCGCTCGCTGCCGGGCCGGCGTTCAGCTTCACCTACCCGGAGAACCTTGTCCTTCTCAACCAGGCGGGCGCCGAGGTGGTGCCCTTCGATCCGCTAGAGGATCCACAGCTGCCGGGGGGCTGCGATGCCCTCTACGTGGGCGGCGGCTTTCCGGAAGTGTTTGCCCCGGCGCTCGCCGAGAACCTGCCACTTCTCGAGAGCGTGCGCCAGGCGGTGGCCGGCGGGCTGGTCACCTGGGCCGAGTGCGGCGGGCTCTTGTGGCTCTGCCGTTGTCTCGATGGCACGCCGATGGTGGGGGCAATCCCGGCGGAGGCGCGGATGACCGAGAGCCTCACCATCGGCTACCGCAGCGCCGTAACCCGGGTGGTCAGCCCGTTCGGGGCGCCGGGCCTGGCCCTACAGGGCCATGAGTTCCACCGCACCGTGGCCGAGCCGGCGGGAGACGCCCTGGCCCTGACGGGCCGTTTCGGGGAGGGCCGCGCGGGCTTCGCCTCGCCGACGCTCTTCGCCAGCTACCTCCACCAGCACATCGCTACTTCACCGGCCATCGCCGAGCGTTTCGTCGCTGCGGCCGGCGGCCCGCGCTTGCGGGCCGGGCAACCGACCATTTAGCCTGCTCCTGCAACCGATCGGTCAGCGAAATCCGGTGCGAACCCGGTGCTGTCCCGCAACTGTGGATCCTCCTCGGAGGACGAGCCAGGTCGCCTGGCCGGCCGGTAGCGACCAAAGCACGTCGCGGAAACGGGCTGGTCGACCGGCAGACCTCTCTGTCGTCGAACAAACCATCACCTCGACTGACAGAGAGGAGAAGTATGAAACGGTTGCGTCTTGCCGCTGTTGCCATTGCTGTGGTTGCACTTCCACTGAGTGGATGCGCTTCGAAGCCAAAGCCAGGGGCGGCGCGTGTCACCCAGGCCGCAGGCTCTTTCCCGGTCACCGTCACCGCTGACAACGGGACCGTCGCTCTTTCAGGGCGTCCGACACGGATCGTCTCGATGTCGGCCACCGCCACCCAGATGCTCTACGCCATCGGGGCAGGTTCCCAGGTCGTGGCGGTGGACAAGTATTCGACCGATCCCTCGAGCGCCCCCACGACGAACCTCACCGGCTCGGAGGCAAGCGCCGAGAGCTACATGACCTTCCGTCCGGACCTGGTCGTCCTGGCATTCGACACCGATCACAAGCTCGTCGCCCAGCTCGGCCTCCTGCACGTTCCTGCCCTGCTCCTGGCCCCGGCCAAGTCGTTGGAGGACACATACCGCCAGTTCGAAGAGCTCGGCCAGGCCACGGGTCGTGTGGCGGCGGCCACCCAGGAGGTTGCTTCGATCCGCCAGCAGCTGGACTCCATCGTTGGCTCCGTCGGTAACCGCGCCAAGGGTCTCA
>DASPZW010000568.1:0-3563 GCA_035636055.1 Actinomycetota bacterium | reverse complement strand
GACGCTGGGCACGGACCTGGCCAACGCATTCACCGCGGGCCTGCAGCCCATCCTCGATCTGGCGAAGCTCTTCGGCACCGACTTCACCTGCCAGGGCACGCCGGCCCAGGGCGGCCCCGGCGCACCCGCCTCCCCTCCCGGCCCCGGCGCACCCGCGCCGCCTCCCGGCCCACCGCCGCCGAGTCCGCCCGGTAGCCCGCCGGCCCACGCCGCAGCCGCCTCGACCCTCGCCTCGATCGGGTCGGCCCTGGGCATCTTCCCATCGCCGCTCACCCTCGACGCCTTCCTGACGTGGCTGGTCACGCTCACCGGCACCCTGCGCGACAACGCAATCCTGCCGGTGCCGATCCCGATCCTCGACGACGTGCACGACGGGCTCGAGACGCTGGTGGCGTGGAAGTCCAAGCAGCCGCCGGCCATCCTTGCCGACCTCGTCGACGCCATGAAGGCGGTGGACGACCTGGTCAAGGCGAGCCCGGACGCCGCCTTCGGCACCCTGCCCGCCGACCTCGCGGGTCTTCCGGCCCAGATCGCCGGGACGACGCTCGCCCAGGTGGCGGACGGCGTCGTCGCCCGGCTCGGGGAGATCGCTGCCGCCGTCGGTCACGGCGACCTGAGCGCGACCGGGCCGTCCGTCACCGCCCTGGGCGCCCTGCTCGACCAGTACGATGCCGCCCGCTCCCAGATACAACCCACGATCGCCGGGCTCCCCGCGGTCCAGGCGCGCCTTGCGCATCTCCCCGTGGACCTCGACGGCGCCCAGGGCCGCCTCGTGGCGGTTCTGCACGACTCGGGGACGCTGCAGGTGGGCGCCCCCGCCGGTGCCCTTCCCCACGTCGACCAACCCGCCATCGACGCCATCGGGCAGGTGCTGAGCCCGGTCGTCGCCTGGATCCAGGACATCGCCGCGAAGCTCGACCTCTCCGCGGTCCAGGGCCCGATCACCACGGTGGCCAACGGGGCGAAGTCCGCGGTCGACTCCCTTGACAGCGCGCTCGCCGCCGTGACGACCCAGGTGCAGCAACTGTTCGCCCAGGTGGAGTCGGTGATCGACGGCGTGGACGTCGCCGCCCTCATGGGCCAGGTCACCTCCGCGATCGACAGCTTCAAGACCCAGGTGGTCAACCAGCTCAACCAGCTCTTCGCCCCGGTACGTTCCGCGGTCGAGCAGGTCGTGACGACGGTCAGCCAGGGCATCGACGCCTTCCACCCCCAGGACCTCGTCGATGCGCTGCACCACGTGATGGACTCCGTCACCGGCGTGCTGAACGATCCTTCGATCCTTGGCGCCGTGCACGACATCACCACCGCGGTGCAGGCCGCCGAGCAGCAGCTCAAGGCCCTCTCCTTCGCACCGGTCACCGACGAGGTGGTCCACGAGATCGACGAGGTGACCACGGTGCTGAAGGCGCTCAACCCGTCCACGCTCAGCCCGGCGCTCCAGCTCGCCCTCCAGGGCGCGGTGGCGCTGCTGCCCCATGACTTGAACTTTGCGACCGGGCCCATCGAGACCGAGTTCGACAAGATCGTCGACACCGGCCCGGGGCAGCTCGTTGCCGCCGCCAAGGCGCCGGTCGCCCACCTGACGGACCAGGTGAACCGCTTCGAGCCATCGGCGTTGATCGGCGACGCGCTGTCCGGACCCTTCAACCAGCTCATCGGCAAGATGCAGGCCTTCAAGCCCAGCTCGCTGCTGGAGCCGGTCCACCACGAGCTGGACGCCCTCAAGGCCCGGCTCGTTGCGACCGCCAGTCCCGGGCGCCTGCTCGAGCCGCTGCAACCGCCCTTCGACCAGCTCCTGTCCGCCTTCGACCGCCTCAAGCCCGAGGACGTCGTGAAGCCTCTGCAGGACGCGCTCTCGACCGCCATCGACACGGTGCTGAAGGCGGTGCCCGTCGAAGACGTCCTGCATGGCGTCGGCAGCGTGATCGCCAAGGTGCAGGCCGTGGCGGACACAGGCAATGCGGCAGTCACCGTCTTCAAGCAGGTGCACGACCTGCTGGCGGGGCTCGCGGATGCGCCGGCGGAGCTCGAGACCTGGGAGGCGACGATCGTCGCCACCATCGGCCAGATCGGCGACACCAGCGCGCTCGCCGCCGAGGTCACCCAGGTTGCCGCCTCGGTGGACGGCACGAAGGCGGGAGCGCTGACCACCCGGCTGGACGCGATCCTCGGCCCGGCCGCCGGGGCCATCGACACCCTGAACCCGCAGGCGCGGCTGACGGCCATGGTGCAGGCGTACCGGGCCGTCCCGGCCGCGGGGCTCGACGCCTTGCCGGCGTCGGCCCAGAAGGCGGCGGTGACGGCGGTCCTGCAACGGGCCAACCCCATCCAGCCCGCCTTCGCGGCGCCGTTCGCGGCCCTCGCCTCGTTTCGTCAGTCCTTGACCGCCGCACGGGCGGCGGTGGTGGCGGCCCTGGCCGGGTGGGACGCCCGCTACCATGCGCCGGACGGCGTGCTGGCCTGCCTGGCCGGGCTGCAACCCAACAGCGCCAACCTGGCCTCGTGGCTCGGCGACGCTGCCACCACCCTCGTGGTGCGCCCGCTGAGAACGCTCCTGGCGTTCGTGGCGCCGGCCGCCGCGGGGATCCAGCCGATCGTGACCCAGATCCAGGCCCTGATGACGGATCTCGCCGGCAAGATCACGGCGCTCGTCTCGGGCCCGGGCTCGATCGGCGCCATCAAGGACGCCGTCGACCAGCTCGTTGCCCGGCTCCGGGGGCTCAACATCGGCTTCCTGAGCGACAGCCTGAAGGACCTCTTCGCGCACGTCAGGGCCAAGCTGCAGGCCCTCAACCCCTCCGTGCTCAAAGCCGCCGTCGACAAGGCCTTCACCGACATGCTGGCGGCGCTGGACCTCGGCCAGATCCTGCCTCCCGCGGACGTGAAGAAGCTGGACGACGACTTCGCCGCCCTGATCGCCAAGCTGCAGCTCCTCGACCCCGGCAAGCTCGTCGTCGACGTGGTCCAGCCCCAGTTCGACGCCACGGTGAAGCCGCTGATCAAGGCGTTCGACCTCTCGGCGGCCCTCGACGCCGTCTCGCAGATGCTCACCAACATGAAGGGCGATCTGAAGACCCAGCTCGAGAAGGTCAACAAGGCATACCAGGCCATGCTGGCCGCCGTACCGTCGCTGAACCCAATGGCCATCGCCGGCGAGGTCGCGGGGGCGATCGGCGGCGCCCTGAGCGGCTCGGTGGGGAGTCTGTTTTGAGCGCGGCCACCTGCGCCCCCGGCATGCTGCTCCTGCGGCCCCAGCGGCTGAAGCGGGCGGCGACCGGCGCCTCGGACGAGGCGCTGCTCGACGACCTGCTGAGCCTCATCGGCAAGATCGGCGTCGACAAGGTGTCGGGCGGCACGATCCTGAGCACGCTCGAGGCCTGTGCCGAGCCCCTCGGCCTGCGCCTCGTGCAGCGAGCCGGCGGCGGCTTCGACCACGCCATCCACCGCCTCCAGGACCTCCTCAGCCCGCTCAGCCACCGGCTCCAGGCCCTTGGCTCCTCGCTCAGCGCCGGCCCCGGGGTGCCGCAGGTTGCGGACTTCGCCGTCACCCTGCTCTCGAC
>DASPZW010000567.1:0-5308 GCA_035636055.1 Actinomycetota bacterium | reverse complement strand
TTCAGGCCGTAGGCCGTGGAAGAATTCCTATCGCCACCGGTCCGCGCAGGACTACGATTTCCCCTCTGGGTGTGGGCTTCGGGGGGAGGGTGGGTCGGTGCAGGCCACGATGCAGCAGTTCCCGCTGACCATCACCCACATCCTCCGCCACGGGAGCACCGTCGTCGGCGACACCGAGGTCGCCACGTTCGACGGCGACGGCCTGCGGCGGGGCAGCTTCGCCGAGGTCGCGGCACGGGCGGGACGGCTCGCTGCAGCCCTCACCCGCCTGGGGGTTCGGCCGGGCGACTGCGTCGGCACGTTCGGCTGGAACCACCAGGAGCACCTCGAGGCCTACTACGCCGTGCCCTGCATGGGGGGCGTCCTGCACACGCTCAACATCCGGCTGTTCGCCGACCAGCTCACCTACGTGATCAACCACGGCCGGGACAAGGTGGTGATCGCCGACGCTGCCCTGGTCCCCGTGCTCGCCAAGCTGGCCGGCGAGCTTGGCTCCGTGGAGCACTACGTCGTCGTGGGCGACGGCGACGCCTCCGCCCTGCCCGGGGCTCTCCGCTACGAGGACCTCCTGGCCGCCGAGGACGAGGGCTATGCGTGGCCAGATCTGGACGAGAACTCGGCGGCCGCCATGTGCTACACGACGGGGACCACCGGCGACCCGAAGGGCGTCGTCTACAGCCACCGCTCCGTCTTCCTGCACGCCCTCTCGGAATGCTCGGGGGCTGCCTTCGGGCTCAGTGGGCAGGACAACATCCTCCTCGTGGTCCCGATGTTCCATGCCATGGCCTGGGGTATGCCCTATGCCGCGTGGTTGGTGGGCGCCGGCCTCGTCTTCCCGGGCCCGTACGTGCAGGCCGAGCCGCTGAGCCGGCTCATCGCCCTCACCCGCCCGACCTTCGCCGGGGCGGTGCCGACGGTGTGGACGGACCTGCTCCGCCACTCGGAGGGCGCCAGTGTCGACCTGTCTTCGCTCCGCATGGTCGTGTCGGGCGGCTCCGCGGTCCCCCCGTCGCTCATGGAGCGCTTCCAGCAGCGCCACGGCGTCCGGATCATCCAGGCCTGGGGGATGACGGAGACCAGCCCGGTCGCCGCCATTTCGTTCCCGCCTGCTGGCACGCCACCCGAGAAAGAGATGACCTGGCGCGCCAAGACAGGCCGGCCCATCCACGGCGTCGAGTTCCGGCTGTGCGACGACGCCGGCAACGTGCTCCCGTGGGACGGGGCGGTCGTGGGTGAGATCGAGGCCAGGGGGCCCTGGGTCACGGGCTCCTATCACGGGGTGGATGCGGTCGAGAAGTTCCACGACGGGTGGCTTCGCACCGGTGACGTGGGGACGATCGACCCGCTCGGGTTCGTCCAGATCACCGACCGGGCGAAGGACGTCATCAAGACCGGCGGCGAGTGGATCTCGTCGGTGGAGCTCGAGAACCATCTCATGGGCCACCCGGCGGTTCTGGAGGCGGCGGCGGTCGGCGTCGTCGACGAGCGCTGGGGCGAGCGGCCGCTGGCCTGCGTCGTCCTCCGGGACGGCACGCAAGCCGGCCCGGAGCAGCTTGCCGAGTACCTGTCGGCCAAGGTGGCGAGATGGTGGGTGCCGGAGCGTTGGGCGTTCATCGATGCGATCCCCAAGACCAGTGTCGGAAAGTTCGACAAGAAGGCCCTGCGCGCCCGCTACACCAGCGGCGACCTGCCGGTGGAGATATTGCCCGTCTCCGGGCCGGTGCGTTGACCCCTCTCGCGGGGGGATGTAGCGTCCCGTTCAGCACTGACGTCGGAGGCGTCACGTGAGCTGGGACATGGTGTTCGACAGTACCGAGCAAGGGAGGCGGAGATGAGGAAGCGGCTGTACCTCGTCATAGCCATGCTGGCTGCGCTGAGCATGGTTGCCGCGGCATGCGGCAAATCGACCACCACCACCGGCAGCACGAAACCGTCGTACAAGATCGGCCTGATGGGGGCGCTCACCGGCGCCAACGCGCAGCTCGTCGTGGGATCCGAGAAGGGGGCGCAGCTGGCCATCAAGCAAGCGAACGACAAGGGCGACCTGCCCGTCACGCTGAGCCTCGACCCCCAGGACACGCAGGGCGACAAGGACAAGGCGGTCCCCCTCGCCAACCTGCTGGCCGGCGACACCAGCGTCCTGGCCGTGATCGGCCCTGCGTTCAGCGGTGAGTCCTTCTCCTCCAACCCGATCCTCAATTCGGCGGGCATCCCCTCAATCACCCCTTCGGCCACGAACCCCGGGCTCGCACAGAGCGGCTGGAAGTACTGGTTCCGGGCGGTCGGCAACGACAACTCGCAGGGAGGCCCCGCTCCCGAGGTGATGGAGAAGATCTTCAAGGGATCCAAGGTCTACGTGGCCGACGACAACACCGCCTACGGCAAGGGGCTGGCCACCATCGTGCAGAACGGTCTCAACGCTCGGTTCCCCGGCGCACTGGTGGGGTCCAACTCCGTCGACCCCGGCAAGGACGACTACAGCGACCTCGCCAATAAGATCGTCACCTCCAAGGCCGACGTGTTCTTCTGGGGTGGCTACTCGCCCGAGGCGGCGAAGATCATCGCCCAGGCCCGAGCCAAGGGCTTCACGGGCACCTACCTCGGGGCCGACGGGAGCAAGGACACGACCTTCCTGAGCAACGCCGGGGCGAGCGGGGAGGGGGCCTACTTCCTCTGCCCGTGCGCGGATGTCGCGACGATCCAGGACCCCATCGACACCAAGTTCGTCTCGGACTACAAGGCCTTCGCGAACGCCGACCCGATCATCTACTCGGGTGAGGGGTACGACTCGGCCAACCTCATCATCGAGGCCATCCGCAAGGCCGGCAAGCCTGGCTCGGACATCGCCGCCTACCGCACGTCCCTGGGCACGAACATCGCGCAGACGACGGGCTTTGCCGGCACCACCAAGACGTACGCCTTCCAGGCCAACGGCGAGCTGGTCGACAGCGCGGTGGTCATCTACCTCTACAAGGTCGTCGGCGGCAAGTTCGTCCTCCAGGGCAAGGTGAAGGACCTGCTCGCCAAGGTATAGAGGCATAGGTAGCGCCGCTGCCGGTTGGGGTCACGCCTGCCCGAGAGTTGAGTATCGGGCACTCGTGACCCCGCTGGCGCGGGGTGATGTGCTCGGTGTGGCGCCGGTGGCGCTTGACTCCTGGACCCGATTAAAGGAGCGCGCGTGAACCTGTCCGGTATCGCCGACCTTGGCCTCGGCCTCATCCTGGTGTACCTGCTCTTCAGCCTCGCCTGCTCCAAGATCAACGAGGCGGTGGCATCGGCGCTCCGGTTCCGGGCCAAGGGTCTGGAGCGGGGGCTGCGCAGGCTGCTGGACGGATCGAAGCGTGGGGCCCCGGCGACCGGGGACATCGCGGCCTCCCGCCTCACCTTCGAGCAGTTCCTTGCCCATGACCTCATCACGACCCAGCAGCCATCGAAGCGGCCGCCGTCGTACGTGCACCCGACGACGTTCGCGCTCGGCGTCATGGACTTGCTCGCTCCCGCGCTGCCGCAACTGCTCGACGAGATGCGCACGGCGGCTGCGGGCAACCCCGCGGTGCTGGCGGTTCTGAACGACGCCAACCTGGGGGATGCCGCCAAGGTCCTCGGGATCCAGCAACTCCAGGCACCGGCCCCTGCCTCGCCGCCTCCGGTCCCGCCGCCGGTCCCGCCGGTCGTGCCCACCGGTATCCTGGGTGGCTTCCTGGGCGGCTCCCCAACTGCTTCCACGGTGGAGGCTGGAGGGCTCCCGGTCGCGAGCGTGGGCGCGCCCGCCCCGCCGGCCGCCGCGCCCGTCGCCCTCACGCCGCTGCTCCAGTCCCTGCTGGCGCAGGCGCTCGGCAGTGTCAACGGGGACCTCATGGCGCAGCTCGAGGTTGGCGTGGCGCTCCTGCCCGACGGGCATCCGGCGAAGGTGCCCCTGGCGAGGTTCCTGGCCATGTCCGGGGGCGACATGGACAAGTTCGTGGCTTCCCTCGAGGGCTGGTTCAACGGGGCGATGGACCGGCTGTCGGGATGGTACAAACGCCGGACGCAGCTGTTCCTCATCGGCTACGCCGTCGTGCTCACCGCGGCCGTCAACGTCGACTCGATCACGATCGCGACCACGCTCTACCGCAACGGCCCCGAGCGGGCCGCCGTGGCGGCGGCGGCGCAGAAGGCACCCGACATCGCCACGGCCCAGGACGCCATCCGGAAGGCATCCGACCTGAGCCTGCCCATCGGCTGGGTCCGGCGTACCAACGCCACGATCGACCCGGCGACGGGGATCGACAGCGCCAGCCCGGGCCGGGAGTTCCCACCCCGCCGCCAGGACCTGGCCCTGAAGCTGCTGGGTCTCGCGATCACCGTGGGGGCCCTGCTGTTCGGCTCGACGTTCTGGTTCGACGTGCTCGGCAAGGTGGCCAACCTCCGCAACGCCGGACCGAAGCCGGCCCCACCGCCCGCCGCACCCTCCTGATGGCGCGCGGCGCTCGCGGCGGCCCGAGCAGGACCTTAGGTAGGTAGCTTCGCCCTGTCGGGTGGGGCGGTCTGGTTGATTTTGAGTAGTCAACACTCGTGACCCCCAGCCGCCAGGGTGGTCTGCTCTCGATCACACCTGAAGCTCCCTTGCTCTCCAATACGAGGAAAGGCGGGGCCCATGCCTGTGCAGACGACCTACCCGGGGGTGTACATCCAAGAGGTGCCCTCGGGCTCCCACGCCATCGCCGGCGTGTCCACGTCGGTCACAGCCTTCGTGGGCGCAGCCCGGATGGGGCCGGCCGGGGTGCCGGTCGCCATCCAGAGCATGGCCGAGTACGTCAGGAACTTCGGGCCACCCTGGGACGCGGCACACCCGATGGGACACGCGGTGTCCCATTTCTTTGCCAACGGCGGCTCGCAGGCCATCATCGTCCGGGTCTCGGCCCAAGGCGCGGCCACGGCCACCGCGACGCTGACCGGAGGCCCCCTGACGCTGACCGCGTTGGGGCCGGGCAGCTGGGCGACCCGCAGTGCCGCACCGGGGACCGCGGGGCTGGAGGCCTCCGTCGAAGCCAACGCTGCAAACGGCAGTCTCTTCAACCTGACCCTGACGCTGCGGGCCCCCGACCCCCGGACTGGGGCGGTGGGGGTGGTGGCGCAGGAGAGCTATCCCAACCTCTCCCTCGACCCCAGCAGCCCCCGGTACGCCTACAACACGCTCGTCGGCTCGTTCCTCATCGCCAAGCCGGACCCCCCTGCCATGGGCTCGCCGCCGGGCTCGCCGCCTTCGATGCCGGGCTCCCCACCGGCGGCTCCCGTGCCGACGCCCGGCGTGGTGGGCTTCGCCGGT
>DASPZW010000566.1:0-3444 GCA_035636055.1 Actinomycetota bacterium | reverse complement strand
GGGTCGGCAAGACGGTGGTGGCGGCCGCGCTGGCCAGGACGCTGAGTGCGGCGGGCCTTGTCACCGCCGCCCTCAAACCCATCCAGACCGGGGCGGTTGAGGGCGCGGACGACCTCGGCTTCATCCGCGTCGCCGGCGGCCTGCCGGCCGCGCGTTGCCTCGCGCCCTACACCCTGGAGCAGCCGCTTGCCCCCTCCGTCGCGGCCCGGATGGAGGGCTGGCAGATCGACCCCGACAGGATCCTCGCTGCGTTCCGGTCGCTGCGGCGGGGGTCCGACGCGGTGGTCGTGGAGGGCTCGGGGGGCCTGCTCGTCCCCGTCGACGAATCGATGGACATGGCCGGGCTCGCCGCAGCCCTTGGCCTGCCGGTGCTCGTCGTCGCCCACCCGGGCCTCGGCACGCTCAACGAGACTGCCCTGACGGTCGAGGCGGCCACCCGGCGCGGCCTCGACGTCATCGGCGTGGTCCTCTCCCGGTTCCCGGCGGTGCCGGGGCTCGCCGAGACGACGAATCCCGGCGAGATCGAGCGGATGACCGGCGTGGCCCTCGTCGGGGTTGTCCCCGAGGTCCGGGGTCTCGACGTCGACCGAAGCGAGGTGCCACCGGCGTTCGATGCGGCCCCATGGCTCGCCCCCGGCCTCGGCGGCCGGTTCGACCGAGCCGGATTCCTGCGCGCCGTGAGCCGGACCGGGGAGCTGGTGTAGGTTGCTCCTCGACGTCCTGGAGGAACGGCTGCTGGGCGGGGACGACCCGATCGCCTTCGACGAGGCCCTTGCCGTGGCCGAGCTCCCCGACGCCGAGGTGCCCTCCCTCATCGCCCTCGCGCACCGGGTGCGCCTGGCGCGGACCGGGCCGGGCGTCGAGCTGGAGTCCATCATCTCGGCCAAGACGGGGGCCTGCTCCGAGGACTGCGGCTTCTGCTCGCAGTCCCGCCACTGGCGCTCACCGCTGCGGCCCGAGCCCTTCATCGACGTGGCGGAGATGGTGGCCGCAGCCCAGGCCGCGGAGAAGCTCGGCTCCACCGAGTTCTGCATCGTCCTGGCCGTGCGCGGCCCGGACGACCGGATCATGCAGCAGGTGCTGGCCGCTACGGAGGCGCTGCGCACCTCGACGGGACTCCGGGTCGCCTGCTCGCTCGGCATCCTCACCCGCGAACAGGCCGCGACCCTGGCCTCGGCCGGGGTCCACCGCTACAACCACAACATGGAGGCGGCCCGCTCGTTCTTCCCTGCGATCTGCAGCACCCACACCTGGGAGGAGCGCCGCGAGACCTGCCGCCTGGTGGGCGACGCCGGTATGGAGCTGTGCTCCGGCGGCATCGTCGGGATGGGGGAGTCGCTGCGCCAACGGGTCGAGCTGGCCTTCGAGTTGCGGGACCTCGGCCCCCGGGAGGTGCCGGTCAACTTCCTCAACCCCCGTCCGGGGACACCGCTCCAGGATCAGCCGCTCGTGGGGGCCCTCGAAGCCGTGAAGACGATTGCCCTCTTCCGGCTCGTCCTGCCGGGGGCCGTCATCCGCCCGGCCGGGGGCCGGGAGGTGATCCTGCGGGACCTTCAGGCGCTGGGCATGCTCGCAGGTGCGAACGCCCTCATCGTCGGCAACTACCTGACGACGCTCGGCCGCGCCCCGGAGGACGACCTCCGGATGCTCGCCGACCTGGGCATGCCCATCGGGCGCCTCGACCCGCGATGACCGGGGGGCCGGCAGCGGGCCTGTGCGCCTCCTGCGGCCGTCCCCTGACGGACCACGACCACCGCCGCTGCGAGCTCGACCCACCGCGGATCTGCCCCCGCTGCGGGCGGCGGATGCGGGTGCAGGTGCTCCCGGTCGGCTACCGGGCCGCCTGCCCGGTCTGCGACGGTGCCCCGGCCGGCGGGGCACGGACGGAGGGGTCAAACCGGTAGGGTTAGCCGATCGTGATGCCGGGAGGAAGCGTGGGCAGAGGCATCCGCGAGGCAGGTCGGCGCCGGCATCGCCGAGCGTCGGCCCCGTCCCGCTCCGTCGGTCCCACGGGGCCGAGATGACGACGGAGGCGCCCCCCCGCAGGAGCCGGGTGCCCTACCGCGTGATCCTCGCGGCGATCTGGCTCACCATCGCCAGCGCCGCCAGCCTGGGCCTCCTCTACAAGCTGCGTGAGGTGGTCTTCGACCTCGTGATCGCCACGTTCATCGCGCTCGTGCTCAACCCGGTGGTCGTCCGGCTCCACCGGCTGGGGATGAAGCGGGGTCTTGCGATCCTCACCGCGAGCGCCGTGACATTCCTGCTCGTCGTCGGCATCGGCACCGCGGTGGCGGCGCCCCTCACGAGCCAGGGCGTGAAGTTCGCCCGGCAGGCGCCCCAGTACCTCAAGCAGGCCCAGGAGGGCAAGGGGCCGGTGGGGGCCTTCGCCACGCGCTTCCATCTCGAGAAGCAGCTGCGCAAGGCGGTGCCCGCGATCTCGAAGTACCTCTCCAAGCTCCCCGGGCAGGTGGTGGGCCTGCTGCGCTCGGCGGCCTCCACGGCGTTCCGCGTGGCGATCGTGGCCATCCTCGCCATCTTCATGCTGGTCGAAGGGCCGGCCCTCGTCGGGGCCTTCATGGCCGGGGTCCCGCCGGGCAAGCGCGAGTCGATCCGGGCGGTCGGCCAGACCACCTCCCGAGTGGTGAGCGGCTACACGATCGGCGTGGTCATGCTCGCCATCCTCAACGGGCTGGTGACGGCGCTGGCGCTCGCCGCGATGGGGGTCCCCTTCGTCTCGTCGCTGTCGATCTGGGCAGGCGCCGTCGACGTCCTCCCGATCATCGGGGGCCTGGTCGGGATCGTACCGGCGGCCCTCTTCGCCTTCGCCCACTCGGTTGTCGCCGGCATCGTCGTCGTCGCCGTGATGTTCGCCTACCAGCAGGTCAAGAACCACGTCCTGTACCCGCTGGCGGTCGGGCGGGCGGTCCAGCTCAACGCCCTCCTCGTGCTGGTCGCCGTGCTCGCCGGATCGACGCTCATGGGCATCGCCGGAGCGCTGCTGGCGATCCCGATCGCCGGCACGCTGCATGCGATCATCGTCGAGTTCGCCCCGCCGCCGGTCCGGATGTTCCTGCGCCATCCCGAGATGTCGCACGCCCCCTCCACCGTGGCCCCAAAACCGGCCGGGGAGGCTGCCGGGACCACGCCCGAGGAGGGCCTCCTCACCCCCGGCCCCGAGGACAAGCCCCCGGGCGCCGCGGCCCGAGCCCGCCGGCAGCGAAGAAGGAAGGCATGAGCGCCAGCGTGCCTGCGCCCGCCCAGCCGGTCCGGGAACCCGTCTCTGCGATCCGGCGTTGTCCATGAGTTCACGGCTTTCTCCAGACACCGGGCCACTGCAGGCGGCCCCCGAGCGGGTGCCCACATGGGAAGAGGTCGCAGCCGAGCACGGACGCTTCGTGTACTCCCTGGCCCACCGGCTGACCGGCAGCGCCGCCGATGCGGAGG
>DASPZW010000565.1:0-2082 GCA_035636055.1 Actinomycetota bacterium | reverse complement strand
TGTGGGGCAGCATGAGGTCGAGGATGACGAGGGCCGGCGCCCGCTCCCGGAACAGGTCGAGACCCCGGAGGCCGTCGACCGCCGAAACAGCGTCGAAGCCCTCCCGCTGGAGCTGGTAGCAGATGGCGGCGACCAGGGCCTCCTCGTCCTCGACGACGAGGATCGGCCCGGTCACCGTCGAGGAATCGCCGGCGCCCGTGGCGACGTCGTTCACGGCTGGTCCCCGCCCTTCCCGTCGTGCGGCCAAGCACCGAGATGGACGGCGTCGGTGAGCCTGGCGCTCTCCTCCACCTCGGGGTGGGAGGCGTCGGTGAACTCCTGGAACACGCCGGTCACGAGGTAGGCCACCTGCTCGCCGATGTCCACGGCGTGGTCGCCCACCCGCTCGATCTGGCGGGACACGACGTGCATGTGGATGCCCCACTCCAGCATCGGCCGGCCCTTGGACTCCATGAGTACCTCGGCGAGCATGCCCCGGTTGAGCTCGTCGAGGGGCTCGTCCATCGCCGGCAGCTCCCGGGCCAGACCCACGTCGCGGCGGCTGAAGGCGTCCATGGAGACCGAGAGCATCTCGAGGGCAATGGTGCCCATGTGGCGGAGGGTCTCGAGCACCGTGGGGTTGGCCGGCAGGTGTTGTGCCGGCTTGACGATCTTGGCGACGTTGACCCCCATGTCGGCGACGCGCTCCAGGTGCAGGTTGATGTGGAGCAGCGTGGCGAGGAAGCGCAGGTCGGAGGCGACGGGCCCCTGCAGCGCGAACAGCTCCACCACGCCGCGCTCGATCTCCATGTAGAAGGCATCCACCTGGTCGTCACCGGCGATGACGAGGTCGGCGTCGTCCGGGCTGCCGCTCGCCACCGCGTCGAGCGCCCGGCGGAACAGGTCGTGGGAGGCCTGCCCCATGCGGACGATCGTTGACTCCAGCTCGGCGAGCTGCTCGTGAAAGCGACGCCGGATCTCGACCATTACCCGAACCTTCCGGTGATGTAGCCCTCGGTGCGTTTGTCTTCAGGCTGCGTGAAGATCTTCTTCGTCGGTCCCACCTCGATCAGCCGGCCCGGGTCCCCGGCCAGCTCGGCGAGGAGGAAGGCGGTCCGGTCCGCCACGCGGGCCGCCTGCTGCATGTTGTGGGTGACGAGCACGATCGTGTAGCGCTCCCGCAGCTCCATGATCAGGTCCTCGATGCGCAGCGTCGCCACCGGGTCGAGGGCCGAACACGGCTCGTCCATCAGCAGCACCTCCGGCTGGATGGCGATCGCCCGGGCGATGCACAGGCGCTGCTGCTGCCCGCCAGAGAGTCCGGTGGCCGCGGCGTTGAGGCGGTCCTTGACCTCGTCCCACAGGCCGGCCCCCGTCAACGCCCGCTCGATGATCTCCTCCAGCTCGTTCTTCGGCTTGCGGCCGTTGAGCTTGTACCCGGCGACGACGTTGTCGACGATGGACATCGTCGGGAAGGGGTTGGGCCGCTGGAAGACCATCCCAACGGCGCGGCGGACCGCCACGGGGTCGACGTCGCCGTCGTAGATGTTCTCACCGTCCAGGGTGACCTTGCCCGCAACCCGCGTGCCGGGCAGGAGTTCGTGCAACCGGTTGAGGCAGCGCACCAGGGTCGACTTCCCGCACCCCGAGGGGCCGATGAGGGCGGTGACCTGGTTCGGCTCGACGGACAGCGAGATGTCCTCGATGGCCAGCCGGCTGCCGTACCAGGCGGAGAGGTTTGCGATCTCAAAGCTTGCCGCCATCGTCAGGCGCTCCTTCGGGCGGTCACGTACCTGGCAATCAGTGTAAGAGCGAGCACGAGGGCGATCAGGGTGAGCGCACCGGCCCAGGCACGCTGGATCTGCTCGGGGTACGGCGACGTGGCGCCGAAAAAGATCTCGATCGGGAGGGCCGACATCGGCTGGGTGACATTGAACGAGATGTACGGGCTGCTGAGCGACGTGAACAGCAACGGGGCGGTCTCCCCCGCGGCCCTGGCGACGGCAAGCATGCATCCCGTGGTGAGTCCCGCCGCCGCGCTCGGCAGCACCACCTTCAGCACGGTCCTCCATTTGGGGGTGCCGAGCGCGAGGGAGGCCTCCC
>DASPZW010000564.1:0-2382 GCA_035636055.1 Actinomycetota bacterium | reverse complement strand
GGCCGTCAGCTCCCGCTCCGTTTCGCTGTTGCGCTGGGGATCCTCGCCCTGCTGGCGCCGGCGTGCGCGGCGAAGAAGAGGGCGGCGGGCGTCGGCCCCAGTGCCGGCTCGTCGGTGACGGGGACCGCCTCCCCCTTGATTGGCGAGGGCGGCTCGACGGCAACGCCCACCACCTCGGCAAGGCCGTCCACGCCGGCCCCTGCCACCCAGGCTCCGACGTCGCCGCCCCCCACCCATGCGCCCTCGCCGCCCCCCACCCATGCGCCCTCGGGGCCACCGCCCGCCACGGCCTACCCCATCCCCGCCAACTTCCCAACCGCCCTCGCTTTCGCCCCGGACGGCCGCCTGTTCTGGGCCGAGCGGGCGGGCACCGTGATGGTGTTCCAGAACGGGGCCCCCAGGGTCTTCGCGACGGTGAGCACGGTGACCACCGAGGCCGGGGGCGGCTACAGCGAGCGGGGGCTGCTCGGGCTCGCGATCAGCCCGACGTTCACGGCGGACCACTTCGTCTACGCCTTCTACTCCGACGCCGACCGCACCACCCAGCACGTGATCCGATGGACCGACAGCGCCGGCGCCGGTACCGCACCGACGATTCTCCTCACCTACCCATCCGGCGACGACTGCTGCCACAAGGGCGGCAGGCTCGCCTTCGGTCCCACCGACGGCAAGCTCTACGTCACGCTCGGCGAGGAGCACGACGCCGCGGCGGCCCAGAACACCGCCGGCCCGCTCGGCAAGGTGCTCCGGTACAACCCCGACGGGACGATCCCCGCCGACAACCCCATCGGCGGCAACCCGCTCTGGGCCTACGGCTTCCGCAACCCCTTCGGGATCGCCATCTCGTCCTCGGGCCAGGTCGCCCTGACCGTCAACGGCCCGACCGGTGACGCCGGCTCACCGTCGACGGGCTACGACACGGTCGTCTATGCCGTCGTCAAGGGCGGCGACTACCAGTGGCCGGACTGCTACGGCTACAGCCATCCGCTCGCGGCCAACCCCTGCCCGGCCAACCTGATCCCCCCCGACTACAGCACGGAGGCATCGACGATCGTGCCGACGGGGGCGACGTTCGTCGATGCATCCGGCCCCGCCGGCACCGCGGGCCACCTCGTGTTCTGCACGTTCAACAGCGGCGGCATGATCTACTCGCCCGGCTCGCCCCATGGCAGCGTCGGGGCCGGCCCGGCCAACTGCAGGCTGGACATCAAGCAGGGACCGGACCACGCCCTGTACTTCTCGGACACCGGCTCCATCTACCGGCAAGGGTGACCCGGCTCCGGCGTCTGGCCTGCTGCGCCCTCCTAGCGAGCACGGGCCTGCTGGCCGCCTGCACGAAGCCGTCGTCCCCACGCACGTCTCCCACGGCCACCGCTGCCCCCTCGGCCTCGGCCACGACGGTCACCGAGTTGATCGTCGCTCACCTCGGCGCGGCGGGCCTCGCCATCGGGACGGTGAACGAGTTCCTGGCCGGGCACGACCCCAACCCGCCGCTTGGCCTCGCCGGGAGCTACGCCGGGGGGACCTGGCACGACAGGACGTTGCAGCGTCCCGCCGGCGACACCTCCCTCGGCTTCGAGGACGGGGGCACCGTGGAGGTCTTCGCCTCGCAGGCCGACCGGGAGGCCCGGCAGACGGCCTTTGCGACGCTGCCCGCCAACGGCGGCACGGTCATCGGCAACGGCCCCTCCCTGATGCTGCTGAGCCCCCTGCTCGCTCCGGACGTCGTGGCCCGCTACCGTCAGGCGTTCCTCGCCTTATGAGCCTCTGAGCCTCAGTCCTGCTCGATCTGGGGCTGGGCCAGGGACCCGGGATCGTCCTGGACGGGCTGGAAGTTGAGGTTCAGGATGACGGCGAAGTAGACGTGGTCGGGCCCCAGCCCGTCGTGGTTGTCCGGCGTCCACCCCACCGTCGTGCCATTGGCGCCCTGCGCCGTCACGGTGGTGAGCGCCGACAGGAGTTTGCCGCCGGCGGTCTGGATCGTCCCTGCCTTCTCGAGCGCCGCCTTCACGAGATAGACGAGGTCGTAGGACAGCATCTGCCGGTCCGGGGGCTGCACGACCGGGTGCCGGATCGACTCGCCGAGGCCGAGGCGGTCCTCGCCGTAGAGGGTCTCGTAGCCGAGCCGGAACGCCACCCATTTGGGAAGCCCTGCGGCGTCGGTGATCCGCATCGTGGTGAAGGTGAGGCCCTGGAGCCAGTCGGGGCGATCGGCAAGCGCCGCCCGGATCGCCGGGTCCTCCCCGGTCGGACCCGTGTACACCGGCAGGGTCGAGCCCAACGTCCGTAGGGCCTTGAGCACCCCTGCGACGACCGGCGCCCCTGCCCAGATGACCACGGCCGTGGACGGGCTGGCCGTGACCTGGAGGGCCTGGTCGCGGT
>DASPZW010000563.1:0-3525 GCA_035636055.1 Actinomycetota bacterium | reverse complement strand
GCCCGGGGTCCCCGCAGGGGGAGAGAGCACACCCCAGTCCGGAGTCCCCACAGGGGGAGAGAGCAAACGCCGCAGGCGACGCATCCCCAAACCTGTCCGGCGCCTGGTGGGGTTCCTGATCGCGTTCGTGCTGCTCTACGTCCTCGTCCTGCCAAAGATCTCCCAACAGAAGGGCAAGCTCAACCTGCTCGTCCACCTCAACCTCGCCTATGTCGCCGTGAGCCTGGGGCTGGAGGCGGCCTCGCTCTTCGCGTACGCCATGCTGACCCGGGCGATCCTCACGCAGTTCGGCAAGCCCCCCCGTATCCGCCGCATCGTGCAGGTGGACATGTCCACGCTGGCGCTCACCCGGGTCCTGCCGGGAGGGTCGGCCGCCGGCACCGGGCTCGGCTACCGGCTGCTCACCGACATGGGCTACAGCCGGGCCGACGCCGGCCTGACACTGGCGGTGCAGAGCGTCGGCTCCGCGGCCGTGCTCAACGCCCTGCTCTGGATCGGCCTCGTCATCTCGATCCCCCTGCGAGCCCTGCACCGCAGCGCCGGGTCGGGGGCGCTGCCGAAGACCCTCTACGTCACCGCGGCGCTGTTCGGCGCGCTGCTGGTGGGGGTCTTCGGCTTCGTCATCCTGTCGCTGACCCGCGGCGAGGGGCATGCCCTCCGCCTGGTGCGCGTCGTCTGCCGCAAGGTCAAGTTCCTGCACGAGGAAACCGTTGTCCGCCTCGTCGAGCGGGTGGCGGGCCAGCTCCGGGTGATGGTTTCGGACCGCAAACTGCTGATGCGAGCGGTTGGGTGGGCGAGCGCCAACTGGCTCTTCGATGCCGGCGCACTCTGGGTGATGGTGGCGGCGTTCCACTACCGACTCGGCCCCGACGCCCTCCTCGTGTCCTACGCCATCGCCAACGTCGTCGCGGCGATCCCGCTGACGCCCGGCGGTCTCGGCGTGGTCGAGGTGGTGCTGACCTCCGCCCTCACCGCCTTCGGGGCGCCGGTGCAGGCAGCCGCCCTCGGGGTCATCGCCTACCGCCTCGTCAGCTTCTGGTTGCCGATCCCCGCCGGTGGCATCGCCTACCTCACCCTGCGCCTCGACCCCAAGTTCCGGGAGCGCCACGAGGTGGCCGAGCGGGCTCGGGAGCAGGGGAGTCTGCGCACCTGGGCAGGGGAGCACGGGCTCAGGGTCGGGCCGACGCCGGAGCCGGAGGCGGGCACCGAAGAATGACGGTGTCGGGTGCCCCCGCCACGAGACACCTGCTCGTCACGAACGACTTCCCACCGAAGGTCGGCGGCATCCAGACCTACCTGTGGGAGCTGTGGCGGCGGCTGCCCCCGGACAGCTTCGCCGTCCTTACCACCGCCCACCCCCAGGACGCAGGCTTCGACGCCGCCCAGCCCTTCCGGGTCGAGCGCCTTCGCGCACGCGTGCTCTGGCCCACGCCCGCGCTGGGCCGCCGGATCGACGCGATGGCCGCCGAGCTTGGGGCGGGTCTCGTCGTCCTCGACCCTGCGCTGCCGCTGGGGGCGATCGGCCCCAGCCTCTCCCGCCCCTACGTGCTCATGGCCCACGGCGCCGAGATCACCGTGCCGGGGCGGATCCCTGGGGCCAGGCCGGTGTTGGCACGGGTCCTGCGGGGGAGCGCCGGCGCCGTCGCCGGAGGCTGCTACGTGGCGGGCGAGCTCCGCCGGGCCGCGGGGCGCCCGCTCGATGTTGTCCTCGTGCCGCCGGGCGTCGACACGGACCGGTTCTTACCGCTTGGCGGCCCCGAGCGGCGGAACGCCCGGCACGGTTTCGGGATCCCCCTGGACGGGCCGCTCGTGGTGCACGTGGGACGGCTGGTTCCCCGCAAGGGCGCCGACGTCCTCATCGAGGCGGTGGCCCTGCTGCGGTCCGACCACCCGGACCTCACGCTCGCCGTCGCGGGCGGGGGCCGGGATCGGGCCCGGCTCGAGCGCCTCGCGTTGCGGTGCCGGGCACCGGTGCGCTTCCTCGGGCGGGTCCCGGACGACCGCCTCCCGGCGCTCTACGGCTGCGCCGACGTCTTCGCCGCGCCGAACCGCACCCGCTGGGCGGGCCTCGAGCAGGAGGGCTTCGGGATCGTCTTCATCGAGGCGGCCGCCTGCGGTGTGCCCCAGGTGGCAGGCAACAGCGGCGGGGCGCCGGAGGCGGTCGCCCACGGGGACACGGGCCTGCTCGTGGACCGGCCGGAGGACCCGGCGGCGGTCGCCGGCGCGCTGGCCGCCCTGCTCGACGATTCGTCGGGGCGGGCCCGGCTGGGGGGGCGGGCCCGGGAGCGGGCGGCGGCACTGTTCACCTACGACGTGCTGGCAACCCGGCTGGGGGGCTACCTTACGGACCTGGCCGGCCGCCTCGTGTGACCGGCGCGGGACGGCTCTGTCAGTCCAGCTCGAACATGAGCTGGTCGGGGTAGCACCAGAACCAGTCCTCACCGGGTTGGAAGGACTGGACCACCGGGTGCTGCGTCGCGTGGTGGTGCTTGGTGGCGTGCTTGTTCTTCGAGCTGTCGCAACAACCGACGTGGCCGCACGTCGCGCAGCGGCGGAGGTGGATCCAGACGTCGCCCATCTCCAGGCACTCCTTGCAGCCGTCGCCGCTCGGAGGGATCTCGAGGTGGATCTGGTCCAGGTGGGTGCAGGTGTCCGCCATCAGCCCACGTAGCCTTCGACGGTCTCGGGGTCACGGATGGCGGCGGCGTCGGGGTCCAATCCCGCGTTGCGGCGGGCTCGGCGCTGATGCAGGAGATCCCAGCACTGGTCGAGGGTGACCTCGATCTGGCGCAGCCGCTCCCGCTCCTCCGGCGTGACCTCGCCGTGCGACTCCCGGTCGAACAGCCCGTGCTCCTCGTGGGCCAGGGCGTTGATCCGGTCGATGATCTGCTGGTCGTCCATGCCGGTACCTCCTACGACAAGCGTTCGTGTATGGCCCGTACCATCTCCATCGTATCGGCTTGTTCCGCGGGCTTATCGGCCCGGTAGCCCTTGATGCGGGCGAACCGCAGGGCGAGGCCTCCAGGGTAGCGGCTGCTGTTCTGGAGCCCGTCGAACGCCACCTCGACGACCAGTTCCGGGCGGACGTGCACCGTGGAGGCATCCCGGGAGGTTTCGAGGGCCAGCAGCCGCTCTGTCTGCCACGCGAGCACCGCGTCGGTCATCCCCTTGAACGTCTTGCCGAGCATCACGAAGCCTCCGCTCGCAGGGTCCCGGGCGCCCAGATGCAGGTTGCTGAGCCAGCCCCTGCGCCGGCCGTGCCCCCACTCGGCGGCCAGGACCACGAGGTCCAGGGTCTGCGCCCGCTTGACCTTGAGCCAGCCGGAGCCCCGCCGCCCGGCCTCGTAGGGGGCGTCGAGCGATTTGACCATGACTCCCTCGTGGCCGGCCGCCAGGGCCGCCTCGAGGAATGCTTCGGCGGCCGGCGCGTCCCCCGTGACGATGCGGGGCACGATGAGCTCGCCCGGGAGGGCCGCCGCCATGGCCGCGAACCGCTCGGCCGCGGGGGCGTCGACGAGGTCCTCG
>DASPZW010000562.1:0-2553 GCA_035636055.1 Actinomycetota bacterium | reverse complement strand
ATCGATCCCGCCTCGTTCAGGAAGGTGCTGATGAGGGCGACCTTCACTCCTCCGCCCACACCTCCTCGTAGAGGTCGGCCATGCGGGACCAGGTCTGCGTCGCCGCCCAGGTCTGGGCGCGCCCCACCCGTTCCCGGCGTGCCTCCGGATGCTCCTCGTCCGCCCGCAGCGCCCTGCCCAGCGCGGCCGGCCCGGCCGCATGGACGAAGCCGTCCACGGGGATCTGCCGCCAGCACTCGGCGAGCACGGGATCGTTGTCGAGCCCGTAGGCCGGCACGCCGGCCGCCATCGCCTCGAGCAACGACAGGTAGCCGCCGCAGAACGTGGCCTCGGCATGGCGCATCCACCGCTCGGGCTCCTCGGTCCGCCCCATCAGCCGGGCGTCGATCCCCGCCCGCTCGACAGCCGCGCGCGTCTCGGCTTCGAGCGGGCCCTCGCCGAAGATGAGCAGCGGGGGAGGGTCCCCGCCCAGGCGCCGCCACTCGGCCACCGCCTCGACCACCCGGGAGGGGCTGTGGCCCGGCGCGAGCCTGCCGATGAAGGCGCTGTAGCGCTCCGGGGCGTCGGGGTGCCGCCCGGCGTCGGGGCCCAGTTCCGCTGCCCCGTAGATGACCCGGTCGACCCGGGCGCCGGGATAGAACGACCGGAGGTCGGCGACCGCGATGACCTTGCCCACCCGCCGGCATGCGATCGCTCGTTCCACCTTGGCGGAGGTCGGGATCGGCCAGCCCTCGTAGCCGTGCACGGTCATGTGGACAGGCAGCCGGGGGCGCAGATGCCGTTCCAGGAAGTACCAGCGGGTGACCGTGATGGGGTCGTGGCAGTGCACGACATCTGCCACGTCGAGCACGGCGCGGTGCCGGCGGAACCAGGCGTAGCGGTGGGCGAAGCCGAGGTTGCGGGTGTGCTGCTCGGAGATGCGGCGGATCGCGATGCCGTCGACCTCGTCGTGTTCCGGCAGCGCGGGGTCGTAGGCCGCGACCACGAACGTCACCGCGTGGCCGCGGCGGACCAGTTCCCGCCCGAGGAAGCGACCGTGGCGTTCCTCACCGCCGCCGCGCGGCCAGAAGTAGTGCATGAGCATCACGATGTTCAACGGCCGTGCCGCACACGGCGGACCTGCTCGGACAGGCGGATGAGCCCGACCAGGAGGCCGGCATACCAGGCGGGTTCGAACTTCGCGTAGTACGCCTGCAGGTCCTTGAAGAAGATGGCCCGGATGCGTTCGGGCGGCTCCCGGTTGGTCGAGGTCCGCTCCGGGTGGACGACCCGGGCGCCGGCCACGTAGTCAAGACGCCAGTCGGCAGCAGCCAGGCGCTTGCAGAGGTCGTCCTCCGTGAAGTACAGGGCCATGGCCTCGTCGTAGAGGCCGTCGGGGAAGGCGGAGCGCCGCACCATGAGGAAGGAGTCGGGCGCCACCTCCACGGGCCGGGTGGACGTGCGGTCCCAGCCCTCGTAGAACACGCGGCCCTTGGCGCGCGCCCGCAGCCCCGGCAGCGCCCCGCCGAGCGCCGTGTACCACAGCAGCGAGTACCACCGGTCCTGGAAGCGGGCGCAGATGGCCTGCTCCTCTCCGGACTCGAACGCCATCCGCAGCGTGACCGCGCCGACCGCCGGATGCTCGTCGAGGTAGGCGACCGCGGTAGCCAGGGCGTCGGGGTCCACGTAGCAGTCGGAGTTGAGGATGAGGAAGTACCGGCTCTCGGTCGCCTCCCAGGCCAGGTTGTTGCCCCCGGAGTAGAAGAGGTTGCTCCCAGGCTCGAGGACCCGGACGCCGGCGAAGCCCTTGGCGACGTCGGGGGCTCCGTCCGTGGAGCCGTTGTCCACGACGACGACCTCGATCGAGCCCGGGAAGTCGCTCGCCTCGACGTGGCGGAGGCACCGCTCGAGCGCATCGGCGGCGTTGTAGCTCACGATCGAGACGACGAGGTCGTTCACGGAGCCAGGGTGAAGACCATCTCGTGGGCGAAGAGGTTGGGCAGCGAGGATTCCAGCTTCGCCCTGCCGCCCGGCCAGAGCTTGCCGAGGGCCACGACCGGCATCAGCACGGGGCCTCGGGCCGCGGCGAATCCCTGCACGTTGAGTCCTGCGGCGGCGAAGAGCTCCAGCGCGCTGTGGTACGTGAAGAACTTGAGGTGCGTGCGGTCCCGGATGCCGTAGTCCTCGTAGTCGAAGTGCCCGCGCAGGTGCAGCAGCCGCTCCTGCCAGTGGGCCACGTTGGGCAGGTTCAGCACGATCCGGCCCCCCGGGGCGAGCGCCTGCCTGCAGCGGCGCAGGGCGTCGAGCGGGTCGCGCAGGTGCTCGATCACCGCCGCGGCAACCACGACGTCGTAGCCACCGCCCGCCTCGTCCCACACCTCGGGCTGCTCCAGCGAGCCGACGATCACGCGCTCGCACCACAGCTCGGCGAGCTTCGCCGACGGCCGGTCGAGCTCGATGCCGGTCACCGTCGCCCCCGCCTGGCTCATCCAGCGCGAAAGGTAGCCGGTGGCGCAGCCCAGTTCGAGCACGCGACTGCCGGGTGCGACGCGGGCAAGGACGAGGTCGTGGGCG
>DASPZW010000561.1:0-4466 GCA_035636055.1 Actinomycetota bacterium | reverse complement strand
CCGTGGTCCCGTTGCCGTCGGGGGCATTCCCCTTGGGCGCATCCCTGCATCCGTCCGCCTGGGCCGTCACGATGCTGCTCGGGCTCGCCGTGACCCTCTCGGTTGTCGCCACCGCCGCGGGATGGAGCGCCCTGCGCCAGGGGTGGGCACCCTCCCCCGCCCGCCTGCTCCTGGCCGGTCTTGTCGCCGCCGGCGTCCTTGCACTCGTGCCGCCCGTGGGCGGGGCCGACGTCCTCAGCTACGCCGCCTACGGCCACATCGCCGGCCAGGGGTTCGATGTCTACACCGTCCGGCCCTCGAGCCTCACCGACCCATTCGCCCGTTCGGTGGAGGACCCGTGGCGTTCGACGCCCAGCGTGTACGGTCCCCTCGCCACCGCCGAGCAAGCGGCCATCGTCCGGGTCGCCAGCGGCAACCTCCGCCTCGCCGTCGGTCTCCTCGACCTCGTCAACGCCGCGGCGTTCGCCCTTGCCGGTTGGCTGCTTTTCCTCCTCGCTGGCCCCGACGACGGGCGCAGGCGGCGGGCCGTCCTTGCCTTCGGCCTCAACCCCATGCTCCTCTTCGCCGTCGTGTCGGGGGGCCACATCGACGCCTTGGCTGTCCTGGCCGTCGTCGGTGCCTTGGCCCTCCTTCGGCGCTCCCCGTGGTGGGCAGGGATCGCCGGCGGAGCTGCCGTGCTCGTGAAGCTCACTGCCGGCCTTCCGCTTGCCGGCTGGGCCTGGCTGCTGGGGCGACCTTGGCGCGAGCCGGGCGGTGGCTTGAGGAAGGCCACTACCCTGGCTGCCGGCGCGGTCGGCGCCGTGGGCGCCGGCTACCTGGGCTTCGGGCTCCACGCCCTCGCTCAAGCCCGCAAGGCATCGAATTTCGTCTCCGTGGGCACGCCATGGCGCCCGGTTCGCTCCGTACTGCAAGCGGTCGCCGGGCACGGTGTTGCCAGCCTCCTCGTCTCAGTGGGGTCGCTGGGCCTCGCCGTGCTGCTGGTGGCGAGACTCGCCAGGGACCTCCCGGAGACGGGCGACGCCGACCCCGTCGCCGCGGCGGCCCGGGCGGGGCTGGTCGTGGCCCTCGCGTGGACGCTCGCCACCCCCTACGTCCTGGCCTGGTACGACGCCCTGCCGTGGGCGCTCCTCGCCCTGCTGCCTCCGTCGCGCCACCACCGGATCCTCCTCGCCCACACCGGGATGCTGGCGTTCGCCTACCTGCCGGGCCGGGTCGTCGCCCTTCCGCCCATCCTCGCCGGGGCGACGACGGGCCTCCGCAGCGCCGTCAGTCCGCTCGTGCTCGGGCTCCTGGTCATCGCCGCCCTCGTCCCGGCCCGCTCCCGCCCCGCACAGTTTCTCCACAGCGACCCGCGCGACACTGGAGTGAGCCAAATTCCTCCCCAGAAGGAGCCGAGGGACCAGAAGGAGCTGAGGGAGCAATGAAGAACACCGTCAAGACGTACATTCTCCTGGCCACGATGGGTGGCCTTATCATCCTCATCGGAGGCCTCGTCGGCCGGGGATTGGGGGCCACGTTCGGGCTGCTGTTCGCCCTCGCCTTCACCGGCGCCTCGTACTGGTTCTCCGACCGCATCGCCATCAAGGCCTCCCGGGCCGTGCCGGTCACGGAGCGGCAGATGCCCGAGTACTACCGGGTGGTCCGGGAACTCACCCAGCGGGCGGGCCTGCCGATGCCCAGGCTGTACCTGTCCCCGTCCGAGCAACCCAACGCCTTCGCAACGGGCCGCAGCCCGCGCCACGCAGCCGTCGCCGTCACCCAGGGCATCCTGCAGACCCTGAGCTGGGAGGAGCTCCGCGGCGTGCTGGCGCATGAGATCAGCCATGTGGGCAACCGGGACATCCTCATCGGTTCCGTTGCCGCGGCCGTCGCGATGGGGATCATGTGGACCGCCCGCATCGGGTTCTTCTTCGGCGGGGGCCGGCGCAACAACGCCCTCGTCAGCCTGGCCCTGTTCTTCCTCGCCCCGATCGCAGCGATGCTGATGCAGATGGCCCTCACGCGCAGCCGTGAGTTCGAGGCGGACCGATCCGGGGCCCGGTTGATCGGCGACGGCGAGGCCCTCGCATCGGCACTGGCCAAGATCGAAGCCGGCGTGCGGTCCGTCCCGATGAACGTCCAGCCGGCAGCGGCCCAGGCCTTCATCGTCAACCCGCTGACGGGCCGCAAGATGGCGTTCTCGACCCTCTTCCGCACCCACCCCCCGACGGAGGAGCGCATCCAGCGCCTCCGCTCCGGCCAGTGGCGGAGTTGACCCGGAGGCTTCCACAGCAAACCCACAGGCAGCCGGGAGAGTAGGTCCAGCCCCCGGGGACACCATAGGGCGCAACAACGGCAACGCAACAGCGTCAGCGCAACACCCCTGACCCTGCACGATCCGAACCAAAGGAGACACCGCATGACTGACGAGCACCGGTCCCCCCACCGGCGCCGGCTGCCCTACGCCGCAGGAGGTATCGCCGGGACCGTCGCAGCCGTCGCCGTCTTGGCATCGACCGGCGTATTCACCACCACGACCGCCCGCGGCAACGCTGGCGCCGCAACCGGGACCGCCGCCAGGGCTCCCCTGGCCCCCGGACAAGCTCCGGCGGGCGCAGGCGCCCAGGCAGCGCCGCCGACCGGGACAGCGTCGGCCCTCGACATCCGGGCGGTCCTCCGGGCCGTCGAGCCGGGGGTCGTGACCATCACCGACTTCTCCGCCGGGTCGAGCGGCAGCAGCCGGGCGTCGGGGCAGGGGACGGGCATGGTCCTCGACACCCAGGGTGACGTCCTCACGAATGCCCATGTCGTGGC
This sequence comes from Actinomycetota bacterium, assembly GCA_035636055.1. Lineage (GTDB taxonomy): Bacteria > Actinomycetota > CADDZG01 > JAHWKV01 > JAOPZY01 > JAOPZY01. Next base: position 1,673 of record DASPZW010000561.1, on the reverse strand, counting down.
CGGGGCCTCGACCGTCAGCGTGCAGGTCTTCGGCCAGAGCGCCGTCTACCAGGCCAAGGTCCTCGGGGTCGACACCGCCGACGACGTCGCCGTCATCCAGATCCAGAGCCCGGGACCGCTCACCCCTATGCCCTTCGGCCACTCGGCGTCGACGCAGATCGGTGACCCCGTCGTCGCCATCGGCAACGCCCTCGGCCTCGCCCCGGGCGGGCCGACCGTGACGTCCGGCATCATCTCGGGCATCGGCCGCTCGCTCCAAACCTCGTCCGAGCACCTGACGGGGCTGCTGCAGACCGACGCCGCCCTGAACCCGGGCAACTCCGGCGGGCCGCTCGCCGATGCCGGGGGCAAGGTCATCGGGATGAACACGGCGGTCTCCACCGACGGCCAGAACGTGGGCTTCGCCATCCCCATCGACAAGGTCATCCCCCTCGTTGACAGCCTGAAGGAGGGCAACACGCCGGCCCGGTCGCAGGGCCTGCTCGGGGTCAGCCTCTCGACGGCGACGTCCGGCGGCGCCCAGATCACGGCGGTGTCGCCCGGCACCCCGGCGGCAGCGGCGGGGTTGCAGGTCGGCGACGTCATCACGTCCCTCAACGGCCAGGCGGTCACCTCGGGCACCGACGCAGCCGACTACATCACCTCTCAGACGCCCGGCACGAAGGTGACCGTCCAGTACCAGCGGGGCGGGACGGCGCAGTCCGCCACCGCCACGCTGGCGACCAAACCCTCCACCGGGTAGCACGCTGCACACCCAACAGGCGGTCCACAGCTAACCCATAGGGGGTTCCCAGAGTGCGCGCGGATACTGACTCATACTGGGCTAGAGGAGTCAAGGAGGTGGCACCGGTGGGCGAGGCCCGCATTCTGGTGGTGGACGACGAGCCATCCATCACGGACGCCGTTTCGACAGCACTGCGCTATGAAGGGTTCGAGGTGACGGAGGCGGGCGGTGGTAGGGAGGCGCTCAGGCTGGCAGGCAGCTTCAAGCCTGACCTCATCGTGCTCGACGTCATGCTGCCAGACGTCGACGGGCTGCAACTTACCCGCCGGCTTCGCAACGACGGGGTCCGCACGCCGATCCTCTTCCTCACCGCCAAGGACGCCACGGAGGACAAGGTGACGGGCCTCACGGTCGGCGGGGACGACTACATGACCAAGCCCTTCTCGCTGGCAGAGGTCGTTGCCAGGGTACGGGCGATCCTCCGGCGCACCCGGGGCGGGCCGAAGGCGGAGTCGGTCCTGACCTTCGCCGACCTCGTCCTCGACGAGGAGACCCACGAAGTCCGGCGCGCCGGCGTCGAGGTCCACCTCACCGCCACCGAGTTCAACCTCCTGCGCTACTTCATGCTCAACCCCCGCCGGGTGCTCTCGAAGGCCCAGATCCTCGATCATGTGTGGGACTACGACTTCAACGGGGACTACAACGTCGTGGAGACCTTCGTGTCGTACCTGCGCAAGAAACTGGACCGCCTGGGACCGCCGCTCATCCATACGATCCGCCTCGTCGGCTACAGCCTTCGGACGGGAGAGTAGGGTCGGGTTGTCCCTCCGGGGGCGGCTCCTCGCCGCCTCGCTGGCCCTCCTGACGGTCGCCCTCGCGGTCGCCGGGGTGGCGACGTACTTCGCGCTGCGCTTGTTCCTCCTCGACCGCATCAATCACCAGCTCGACT
>DASPZW010000560.1:0-4111 GCA_035636055.1 Actinomycetota bacterium | reverse complement strand
ATGCTCAAGGGCCGATCGGGTCACCTTGATGGGGTCGATAACGCCGAGCTTGATGAGGTCGCTGTACTCGCCGGTCAGGGCGTCGAGGCCCTCGCTGTCCCCCATCTTCCTGCACTGCTCCACCACGCTTGCCGCATCATGGCCGGCGTTGCGAGCGATCCAGTACAGCGGGGCCGACAGTGCCGAAAGCACGACCCGGGCGCCGGCGGCGTAGTCCCCGTCCAGCTCGTTGATCAGGTCCTCCACCACGTCCTCGGTGTGCAGCAGGGCGGTGCCCCCTCCCGCAACGATGCCCTCCTCGACCGCCGCCCGGGTGGCCGAGAGGGCGTCCTCAACCCGGTGCCGCTTTTCCTTGAGCTCGGCCGGCGTGGCAGCTCCCACCTTGATCACCGCCACCCTTCCCGCGAGGGAGGCCAGCCGCTCGGACAGCTTGTCCTGATCCCGCGGGTTGGTCGCCCGGGCCAGCTCGGTCCGGATCTGGTCGAGCCGGTTGCTGATCGTTTCGGAACTACCGGCGCCGTCGAGGATCGTGGTGCTGTCGCGATTGACGACCACCCGGCGGGCTCGACCGAGGTCGGCGGGCACCACGTTTGCCATGGTCAGTCCGGCGTCCTGGGTCACGACCCTGCCGTTGGTGAAGGCAGCCATGTCCTGGAGTTCGGCGATACGGCGATGACCGAATCCAGGGGCACGAACGGCAATCGAGCGTAGGTTGCCGTGGACCTGATTGCTGACCAGCATCCCGAGCGCCGATCCCTCCACCGCCTCGGCCATGATGACCAGGGGCCGCGGGGCTCGCATGACTTTGTCGAGGAGGGGCATCAGCTCCCCGGCGGTCGTGATCTTTTCGCAGGTGAGCAGGATGTAGGGATCGTCGTAGACCGTCTCCATCCGGGACTCGTCGGTCACCATGTACGGCGACAGAAAGCCGTTGGAGAACTTGTAGCCTTCTGTGAACTCGACCTCCATCCCGCGGGTGGGCGATTCCTCGACGGTGACGATGCCCTCCAGGCCAACCGCGTCGAGGGCCTCGGCGATCACGTCGCCGATCTCGCCGTCGTCGTTGGCCGAGATGGACGCGACATGGGCCATATCGGCTCGCCCCGAGATGGTGCGGCCCATGTCGTTGAGGCGGGGGATGACCCGGCCGACGGCACGCTCCATCCCCCGCTTGAGAAGGATGGGGTTGGCACCCTGGTCGATCGCCCGCATCCCGGCGCGGATCATGGCCTGGGCCAACACGGTCGCGGTGGTCGTCCCGTCGCCGGCGATGTCGTTGGTCTTGGTGGCCACCTCCTTGACCAGCTGCGCCCCCATGTTTTCAAACGGGTCCCTGAGGTGGATCTCCCGGGCGATGGTCACGCCGTCGTTGGTGATCGTCGGCGTGCCCGTGAGCCTCTCCAGCACAACGTTGCGGCCCTTGGGCCCGAGCGTGACCTTGACGGAATCGGCCAGCTTGTCGACCCCCGCCTCCAGCCGGCGGCGGGCTTCCTGGTTGAACCGCAGCTCCTTGGCCATCCGACGCCTCAGCCGACGACGGGGCGGCCCAGCGGCAGGGGCTTCCCGCCGGTGGCCACACTTGCGGATCCGATGAACAGGTAGGCGCCGACGGCAGCGAAAAGGAAGGCTACCCAACCTCCGGCCTTGTCGAGATTGGCCGAGCCCTGGATCGTGCCGACCAGGATCAGGAGCAGGGCCAGGTCGATCAGGACGTTGACCAGGGTGAAGGCGAATGGGAGCCGCAGCACCGCCAGTGTGAGCAGCCCGATGATCACCAACCAGGTGATGAGAAAGGCCGCCACCGAGTGCGTGATGTCCGCGTTGGCTATGCCAAACCAGTTGTGCCCGAGGCCCAGCAGCAGGGCCGAGTAGCTGAGCCAAAATCCCGAGAAGATGCCGAAGACGCACGCCACAACCGACTGGCCCACGGCGATGGCCCAGACGGTGGCCAGCAGCAGGCCGATCCCCGTCGAGAACATGATGACGGGCAGCGCGCCGGCTCGGGCTGTAGCCGGCACGTAGCCCGTGAACGTGAGGCCGAGCGCCACCGAACCGGCCACGAACGCCGGGAGACCGAGGATGGTTGGGTCAGGCGCCAGCGGGCCGGCCGCCGTCTTCTCGGCGGCCAGTGCCTCCCCGGCGTTGGTTGGTATCTGGGTTGTTGCTGTTTCCGATACAGCCATCAGATTCCCCCTATCCGGTAGCCGGGATCAGGATGCCCCTGCCCCGGAGGCGGCCCTGGTCCAGGTCGGCCAATGCGTCACCGAATGCGTCCAGCGGGTACGTGGCGGTGTGGAGCTTGACCTGTCCCCGTGCGGCCAGGACCATGAGCTCCACGAGGTCGGTGTACGTGCCGACGAGGTTGCCGACGAAATTGATCTCGGTCGAGATGATGTCGATGGTGGGGACGTGCACGGCGCCCCCGTAGCCGATCACGAAGTAACTGCCGGCGCGGCGAAGCATCGTCAGCGCCGACTCGATTGCGCCACCCTCACCGACGAAGTCGAGGATGACCTCGGCCCCCATGCCCCCTGTCAGGTCCCTGACCGCTTCGGTCTCGCTGCCGTCGGCCACCACGGTGTGATCGGCGCCCAGAGATTCCGCCAGTTTGAGGGCTTCGGGGGAGCGGTCGACGACAATGACCTCGGCCGCGGTCAACGACTTGAGGGCCTGAACACCGATGTGCCCGAGACCACCGGCGCCGATGACCACCGCCCGCGTGCCCGGATACAGGAGAGGGATGGCCTTCTTAGCCGCGTGATAGGCGGTCAAACCGGCGTCGGCCAAGGCGGCCACGTCTGCCGGCGCCAGCCCCTCGTCCAGCCGGACAACCGCGCGGGCGTTGGTCTTGAGCAGCTCGGCGAATCCACCATCGGTGGAGATCCCGGGGAAAGTGGACTCGGTACAGTGCATGTCGTTGCCGGCACGGCAGGGCTGGCAGAGGCCACACGTAACGAGCGGGTGGACGATCACGGCATCGCCGACGGCGACGTGGTCGACGGCTGCGCCGACGGCATGGACCCATCCGGCGTTTTCGTGGCCGAGCGTGTAGGGGAGCGTGACGCCGGACTTCTCCCGCCACTGACCCTCGACGATATGGAGGTCGGTCCGGCAGAGCCCAGCCCCGCCGATGCGAACGATGACGTCGAGCGGATGGGTCAGCTCGGGTTCAGCGACGTTCTCGACTTTGGGATTTTCGCCATAGCGGTGCAGGCGGACGGCCTTCATCGGTCTCTCCCTACTCTTTGTCCGGGCCCTTGTCCGGCGCTATAACGGGTGGCCAGCAACCCCCGGCAGAACCCTGTGTTGCCCTCAATGCTCACCGCGATCGTCCGCAGCCGTCGCACGTAGGGGGTCGCCCGTTCCGGGGAAACTGGCGCGCCCGCCTTGTCCACGAGGAACGGCGCCTCGGGCGAGACATCCAAGCCGAGCTCCGCCCGGCGTTGGAGGTAGGTGTCGGTGTCGGCTCCCGGCGGCAGGTCACCCAGGCGGCGCTGGGACAGGTCGCCGGGCGTGGCTCCGCCGGCCAGCAGCGTCCGGCACAGCCGGTCCTGGCGGGCGGCCAGGGCCTTGCGCCGGAAGACCTGCCGGAGCTCGTCGAGCTCCCCGTCGGCCAGGCCGGCGAAGGTGGCACCGAAGCCCTGGCCCTCGCTGACGCCCGTGTTGATCTCGTCGGCGGCGAAGTGGTCGACCAGTCGGACCTGCACCTCCCTGACGCCCGGGATGGTTCCTACGGCGGCAGCAGCGTCGTTGACCATGAGCCAGGCGAAATTGGGGGCACAGAAATAGGTGGGCAGGCGCAGCGCCACGTCCACCCGACCGCCGGCCACGATGACGTCGGCGACGAAGCCCAGGTCGGTGACGGACTCGTCGAGCTCCGGATCCCGCACCCCGGCCAGGGCAGCCATCACCGCGCCGGTCAGCCCAGTACGGGCCCCATCCCCTCCCTCCTCCGCAACGACGCTCGTCCCCGCCCCGCCGGCGGCCGTGCCGGGTAGCCCGGGGATCACGGTGCGGGCACCACCGCAGGCGTCTCGGACACGTCGAGGCCGGGGTGGGAGTTGCCGCTGACCGAAACGGGGGCGGGCACGTCAAGGTTGTAGAGCCGGGC
>DASPZW010000559.1:0-5381 GCA_035636055.1 Actinomycetota bacterium | reverse complement strand
TCGCAGATCCGCCGCCACCGCACGTACGCTCGGGTAAGCGCCTCCATGGCGGCGTCCTCCGCCTCGAAGGCGTCCAGACCCACCCGGCGGGCGACGCGTTGCGCCCGCTCGTACGTGAGGTCGAAGAACTCTTCGAACCGGCTGTCGTCCACCTACGTTCTTTCTCGTGCCCGTGTTCGGCAAGTAAACGCCCCGGTGGCACGGATGGTTTACGTGGGTGTTCTCGAATGTTTCAGGCGAGCGGGAGGAGGCGGCGGGTGGTGGGGCCGACCGCCAGCACCAGCATGCAGCTTTTCGGCGACGGTCCCGCTGCGTCATGACCGGCGAAGAAGCGAGTGACGTCGTCGTCGTAGAAGGTGAGCCCGGTGGCGCCGAGGCGGTGAGCTTCCGCGGCCAGGTACATCCGACCGGCGACCACGCCCGCCTCGAGCTGCGCCACCCGGTAGCCGCGATCGCCGAAGCGATCCAGCACCGCTTCGAGGTCCACCATGAGGAAGTGCGTCGCGGCGGCGTCGCGGCCGAGCGGCTGCTCGAGGCAGAGGAAGCCTGCAAGCTCGGCGAAGTCGCCTTGGGCCAGCAGGGCAAGGGCCCCGTCGTGGACGTAGGCCCCGGGCTCAAGGCCCTCCACCCGGTTGACGATCAGGTGGGGCTTGACCAGATGGGCGCCGGTCGGGGCGTAGTCGGCCGGCATGCCCCGTGTCGCCCGGTCGAGGATCGTCGCCAGCGCCTGGGCAGGGATCGGCTTGAGGTCGAACCATCGGGCGGAGCCGCGGCGGCGGATCACGCTCTCCAGCAAGTCCGGAGGGCCGGGGACGGCGTCGTGCGCCTGGGCAGGGCCGGTGAGGCCGGACCGCCAGGCCGCCACGTCGCCGGCGCCGAGCCGCCCGGCATCCTGTGCCGCCACGGTCTGCGGGTAGTCGATCTGCTCCGGGGACAAGGGCCGCGTGACCAAGGCAAGCTCGGGGGCTTCGGCGACCGGCGGGGCCGGCGAGCCGTCGCCGATCGTGAGCAGGCACAGGGGGAACTCGTGGCGCCCGTCCACGCCGAGGAGTCGCCCGACGGCGGCGTCGTCGAAGCCCAGCACGACCCTTGCCGGCAGGCCTGCCGCGGCGCAGAGCCCGAGAAGGTTGGCGAGGATCATTCCCGCGTCCCAGTAGAGGTGCCGGAAGCCGCGGGGGCCGTACTTCCACGTGGTCCGCCACGGGATGCCCGTCAGCACAAGCGTGAGGGGCGCATCCACGACGGCTGGCTCGGAGGCGGTCGCCTCGACCAGCGACCCACGGTGGTCCCCATCCCGGAGCGTGACGAGGGCCCGGCGACGAGGGTGGTAGTGGTACACGCCGGCTCCCACCCCGGGAAGTGCCCCGGTGATGGCGTACACCTCGACCGGGTACAGGCCGCCGGCCGAGGCGTAAGTCCGGAAGTACATCGCCTGGGTCTCCGAGATCGGCCGCTTGCGCAGCACGCCCGCCCCGTAGTTGAGGATGCGGCCGAGCTCCCCGGCGTCGAGGTCATTGGCCGTAGCCGGCCCCAGCCCCGCCACGGCGTCGAGGGCGCTGACGGGCAGAGCTGCGTCCGGCATCGGGAGGGCGATGCTCCGCAGGCCGGGCGCATAGTCCTTGTAGGGAAAGGGCTTGTTCGGCCAGTCAAGCCCGCGGTTCGAGCGCCGGACGCTCTCCGGCGAATGCTTCGAGGCCTCGTGATAGCCGAGGATCCCGGAGGGGCTCACCGGCCCATTATCGACAGCCTGAAGAAAGCGTGAAGGAAAAGGGTGGCTCTACGAGGGTGTCGCAAAATGGTCCCCCGGGGTCTGAACGGGGCCCTGGAGACCCCTTTTTCGTCTGACTTACCACTCCTCCGGCCATGCCTCGGCCTCCGAGGCGACGTGCAGGCAGAGCGTTTCGAGTTCCCCTACCAGCTCCCGTAGGCGGCGGGCGTTGTCGAACCAGGGCTGGTAGCGCTCCAGCTCCTCCTGTGTGAGACGCCGCGTGCGGGTACGCCCACCGATCTTGCGGGTCCACTGGATGTAGGGACCGTGCAGGCGGGGTGGATCCGCCTTGCAGCGGCAGCCCGGCTTGCCGCAGCCCATCATGCGCACGAGCAGGGTGCCGGGCAGCAGCGCACCTGCCCCGGCGATCTCGGCGATCTGCCCGGCAAGCAGGCCGCGGCGTTCTGCGAGGGCCTCCCTGGTCATGCCGGCATTCTCCACCCTGATCACCCCCCGGAATATCCACCTGTTCACTGGCACTCTCCAGTATAATACTGGGGAGTCCTGAGAGGAGGAGGGGATGGCATTCGGGTACGTGGCGGCGCAGCGGGACCAGGTCTTCCTGCTGCCGGTCAGCATGGCCGACTGGCTGGCGGAGGGGCACCTGGCCTGGTTCATCATCGACGTGGTGGGCGAACTCGACACCAGGGCACTGCACGCCCACCACCCCAACGACGGCGTGGGCCGGCCGGCCTACGACCCCGACATGATGCTGGCCCTGCTCCTGTACGCCTATGCCAACTCGGTGCGCTCCTCCCGGCGCATCGAGGCGGCCTGCCGCACCGACGCCGCCTTCCGGGTGATCAGCGGTGGGCTGGTCCCCGACCATGCCACCTTCGCCCGCTTCGTGGTGGACCACGAGGCCGCAATGGAGGGCCTCTTCGTCTCCGGGCTGCGCCTGTGTAGCGCGGCGGGGCTGGTGGACCTCTCCACGGTGGCGATCGACGGGACCAAGATGCGGGCCGATGCCTCCCTGCGGGCCAACCGCAGCGTTGAATGGATCCATGAGCAGGTGGTAGCGCTCATGGCGGCCACGGTGGCCAGCGAGGAGGCCGAGGCCGGCACCCCCGGTGGCGGGCCCGACCCGATGTCGGCTGCAGGGATCCGGGGTGCCACGGCACGCCTTTCCCGACTGAAGGAGGCACAGGCGGTGATCGAGGCCGAGGACGCCGCCGCCGCCGAGGCGAGAGCCGGCAGGAACGAGGCAGCCGCCCGGGAGGCGCAGGCGGGGCGCAGGGTGCGGGGCCGCAAGCCCACCGAGCCCACTGCAGCGCTGGCCCGGGCCGAGGCCGACGTCGCTGCTGCACGGGCCAAGGCCCAGGCAAAGGCGGAGCGCCGGGCTGCCAAGGAGGCAGCCGCCCAGGCGGCCGGGCAGCGCCTGGTCGGGTTCCAGCCGGGCCCTGACCGCAATCTGGCCCAGGCGGAGGCAGCCCTCAGCAAGGCCCGGGAGGCCGCTGCCAAGGCCACTCCCACCCCCAAGCGCCAGGCCAACGTCACCGACGCCGACAGCCGGATCATGAAGACCCGCCAGGGCTTCATCCAGGGCTACAACGCCCAGGCGGCCGTGGACGCCAACCAGATCGTGGTGGCCCAGATGGTGAGCCAGGACGCCAACGACGTCCAGCTGCTCGCCCCCATGCTGAAGCTCCTCGGGGACAGCGTCACCGCCGGGGCCATCTCCGATGCCGTCAGGAAGATCCTCGCCGACGCCGGCTACTGGAGCGAGGAAAACGCCAGGCTGGAAGGCGACCTGCTCATCGCCACCCTGAAGGACTGGAAGCAGCGCAAGGCCGCCCGGCAGTCCGGCACCACCACCGGGGAGCCCCCCGAGGACGCCAGCACCCTTGAGGCGATGGAGCACCGCCTGCGCACCGCCGAGGGAGCCGCCGCCTACGCCATGCGGTCTTCAACCGTCGAGCCCGTCTTCGGGAATCACAAGGCGAACCGCAACCGCACCGGATTCCGCCGCCGGGGCCTTGATGCGGTGCGGGCCGAATGGGCCTTCATGAACCTGAGCCACAACCTCGGCAAGCTCTTCGAGCACGGGACCGGCAACAGCCCCATCCCGGTCTGACCAACCCCGATCTCCTCACCTCCGGGCCAGACCGACGCGCTCGTGGCCGGCGGCGGCCATGCAAAGAGCCCAAATCTGCCACCCCTCCAGACCCGGCTGGGGCAGGAATCCACCCGCAGGGCGCCTGGCGGGATGACCGCTGCCATGCGATGCAGGGCTCCAGGGGAAATCGGCGATCACATTTTGCGACACCCTCCTACGTACCAAAATCTTCATGCTTCCGGCCGTGAGGGTCTCCGGGGCCCTCAGGGCGGTCAGGGCCGTATCGTCATCCCGATGGCATCGACCTCCAGGTCTCCGGGGCCCTCAGGGCCGTCAGGCCCGGATCGTCATCCCGATGGCATCGACCTCCAGGCCCATGCCGAGGGGACTGCCGTACACCGGCGCATCGCCGAAGCCCATCACCTGGCCGGAGGTGTCGAGGAGGTAGTACCCGGCCCCCGTCGGCGTGGCCGCGAGCCGGATGACGTTGGGGTCGCCCAGGCCCGGCCCCGACGCCCCCGAGCCGAAGAACCGGGCGTCGCCGAAGGAGAACACCGCGCCGTCGCCGCCGACGAGCCAGTAGCCCTGACCGCTGGGCATTGGCTCGATGCCCACGATCGGCTTGTTGAGGGCTTGGCCGGCCGCCGAGCCGTGGAACCCGGCGTCGCCAAAGTTGAAGAGGCCGCCGTCCGCAGCCACCAGCCAGTAGCCGGCACCGCTCGGGGTCCCCGCCATCCCGACAATCGGTGAGTTGAGGCGCAGGCTGCCGGTGGAGCCGAAGAACTGAGCGTCGCCGAAGCTGAAGATGCCGCCGTCGGAGGCGACCAGGCGGTAGCCCCGTCCGGTCGCCGAGGTCGAGATACCGACGATGGGCTTGTTCAACCGGATGCCCCCGGTGGACCCTGCGAAGTGCGCCGCCCCGAAGGCGAAGATGCCACCGTCGGAGGCGACCAGCCAATACCCGTCGCCCCCGGGCGTGGACGCCATGCCGATGACCGGCTTGTTCAGCGGCATGCCCCCGGTGGAACCGTAGAAGGTGGCGCCGCCGTAGGAGAAGATCCCGCCGTCGGAGCCGAGCACCCAGAAGCCGGCGGGCAGCGGCGTGGAGACGACGCGGTAGCCCGATGCGACCGCCGTCGGGCCCGACACCCGCCCCCCACCGTCGTACGCCACCGCCTGGATCGAGTACGTCCCGGGTGGCAGCCCGATCACTGTGTAGTTGGCTGCCTCCACCGCGAACGCCCCGGCAGTGGGGACGACCGGGATCGTCCGCTGGGCGAGCAGTCCCGAGCCGGCAAATTGGACGTCCACGCGGGCAGCCGCTCGGCTGACCTGCCCGGTCACCCGTGGCGTCTGCGTCCCGGAGACGCCGCCAGGCAGCACCTGCACGCAGGTCGGGCCGGGCGGGCCGGCGGCGAGGGCGTTGGAGTCCATGCGGGCAGCGACGGCGCCGCGGATGGCGGGAAGCTGGCCGTAGAGGTCGTCACCGGGACAGGACGTCTGGTTGGCGTCGCGGTGCCCGGCAATCATGTGGACGCCACCGTTGGATGCCGTGGG
>DASPZW010000558.1:0-8843 GCA_035636055.1 Actinomycetota bacterium | reverse complement strand
TCACCGAGCAGGCGATCCGGGCGGTGCTGCTCGACGCGCTGGCCCAGGCCCGCCCCCGTGACCTTGAGCGGGGGGTCAGCACCCCGGGGCCGCACCGTGACGACCTGGAGGTACTGCTCGAGGGGGCCGACGCCCGGCTGTATGCGTCCCAGGGCGAGCAGCGGAGCCTGGCGCTGTCGCTCAGGATGGCCGAGCGGGACCTTGTGGCCGAAGCCAGGGGTGAGGACCCGATCCTGCTGCTGGACGACATCTTCTCGGAACTGGACGACGCCCGGCGGGAGCATCTTGTCGCGATGGTGGCGTCGTCGGGCCAGACGGTCGCCACGGCCACGAGCGGCGCCGGGTGGCCGCTGGCCGTGGCCCAGACCCTCACCGTCGATGCCGGCCGGGTGGTGTCGCATGCCTGACCAACCGCCCGATCCCCCTAGGTTCCCACCCCCATACCGCCCCGCTGTCTGGCACTGGCGGGAGCCAGCGCCCATCCGGAGTGTCCTGCTCGACGGTGCCCGTTCCTGGGGCCTGGACAACCCGCTCGAGATCGCCAGGGTCTTCGGGTCCTGGAAGGAGATGGTCGGCGAGCAGGTGGCCGCCCGGTGCGAGCCCGCCTCGCTCGGCCGAGGCGTCCTCAAGGTCTGGGCGTCCTCGGGGGCCTGGGCCAACGAGCTCAAGTACCTGGCCCCCGAAGTCATCCGCCGGGTCAACGGCGGCCTGGGCGGGCCGGTTGTGCGGGAGTTGAAGGTGTCGCTGCGCCCGCCTGTCGGCTCGGGGCGCGGCCGTGGGGGTCGTGGACCCAGCCGGGGAGTCACCGAGAGCCCCGATGGGGGGCCGGAGCCAGCGGCTACGAGGCGGCCGGGGCCGGCATTGCCGTCGGCGCCGGTGGATGCGCTGAAGGTCCAGGCGATGGTCGCCGGGATCGCCGACGAGAAGCTGGCCGAAGCCACCAAACGTGCCGTCCTAGCAGCCAAAACACGTCCGAGAGGTGCCGGGGGGACCAGGTGAGCGGTGGTATACTTTTCCTAATCTACCAGTGCGCGGCGCCGGGTGGCGCGCCCCTTTCCCAGGTAGCATCGAGGCTATCGAATGACCGATGAAACACGAGATTCCGCGCCCACCGATGTGGGCACCCAGCAGGGCTCACTCCTAGGGCCCGAGGTGTCCGCTACCCCGGAAGCGGGGGTTATCGCGGCGACGAACGGCAGAGTGGCCCCGGCGACCAATTCGCCGCCAGCGGCCCAGCATGTGGCCCCGGCTTTGGCGGCCAAGCGGACCCTGACGAGCTACACCGGCGAGGACATCACCGTCCTGAAGGGCCTCGACGGCGTCCGGCGCCGGCCGGGGATGTACATCGGCTCCACCGGGGTCCGAGGCCTGCACCACCTGGTAGTCGAGGTCGTCGACAACTCCATCGACGAGGCCCTGGCCGGGTTCGCCGACCGTATCGACGTGACGATCCATCCCAACAACTCCGTCACCGTCCGGGACAACGGCCGGGGCATCCCTGTCGACCCTCCCAAGGGACAGCGCCGCTCGGCGGTCGAGGTCGTCATGACCGAGCTGCACGCCGGCGGCAAGTTCGAGGGCAAGGGCTACCAGATCTCCGGCGGCCTCCACGGGGTCGGCGTCTCGGTCGTCAACGCCCTGTCGCTCTGGCTGCACGTCCAGGTGGCCCGGGACGGCTCGCTCTACGCCGCCAACTTCGAGCGCGGCCGCACCGTGAAGTCCCTGGAGCGGGTCGGCCCCGCCAAGCCGTCGTTCAAGCGTGGCACCGAGGTGACCTTCCTGCCCGACCCCCAGGTCTTCGAGGAGACCACGGAGTTCGACTACAGCACCATCGCCCGCCGGCTGCGGGAGCTGTCCTACCTCAACAAGGGTGTCGAGATCCGGCTGCGGGACGAGCGCACCACCGAGGCCTCGCCGGAGCCGGTGACGGAGACCTTCAAGGCCGCCGGCGGCATCAAGGACTTCGTGAAGGCCCTCACGGCCGGCAAGGAGGCTCTGCACCGCGTCGTCCACATCGAGAAGGAGGGCGACGGGCGAGAGGTCGAGATCGCCATGCAGTGGAGCGCGACGTTCACCGAGTCGATCTACTCCTTCGCCAACACGATCAACACCCACGAGGGCGGCATGCACGAGGAGGGTTTCAAGAGCGCCCTCACCGCCCAGATGAACCGCTACGCCAAGGAGAAGAACCTCATCAAGGAGAAGGAGGGGCCGCTCCAGGGCGAGGACATCCGGGAGGGCCTCACCGCCATCATCTCCGTGAAGCTGCGCGAGCCCCAGTTCGAGGGCCAGACCAAGACCAAGCTCGGCAACAGCGACATGCGCTCGTTCGTGCAGGTCGCGGTCAACGAGAAGCTGGCGGAGTGGCTGGAGGAGAACCCCACAGAGGCGCGCCGGGTCATCGCCAAGGCCGAGCAGGCGGCGAGGGCACGGCTGGCGGCCCGCAAGGCACGCGACATCGCCCGCAAGTCAATGTTCGAGGGTGGCGGCCTGCCCGGGAAGCTGGCGGACTGCTCGTCGCGGGACCCCGAGATCTCCGAGCTGTTCATCGTCGAGGGCGACTCCGCAGGTGGCTCCGCCAAGGGGGGCCGGGACCGTGAGTTCCAGGCGATCCTGCCGATCCGCGGCAAGATCCTGAACGTCGAGAAGGCGCGCCTGCACAAGATCCTGGAGAACCGGGAGGTGCAGGCCCTCATCACCGCCATCGGGACGAGCATCGGCGAGGAGTTCGACCTCTCGAAGGCCCGCTACCACAAGGTCTGCCTGCTGGCCGACGCCGACGTCGACGGCCAGCACATCACCACCCTGCTGCTCACGTTCCTGTTCCGGTACATGAGCCAGCTGATCGACGCCGGCTACGTCTACCTGACGCAGCCGCCCCTCTACAAGACGGTCATCGCAGGGAAGAAGCGCTACACGTTCTCGGACGAGGAGCGCGACGCCCTGCGGGCGGAGTTCCCCGAGCGGACGCTCAAGTTCGAACGATTCAAGGGCCTCGGCGAGATGGATGCCGAGGAGCTGTGGTCCACCACGATGGACCCCACCACCCGGATCCTGAAGCGGGTCCAGATGGAGGATGCCGCCATGGCCGACGAGATCTTCTCGATCCTCATGGGCGAGAACGTCGAGAGCCGGCGGGACTTCATCACCAAGAACGCCAAGTACGCAATTTTGGACGTGTAGAGATGCCAGACGACGAGACTCCCGAGCAGCCCCCCGTCCAGCCGACCCTGAACGCCGGGGACGAGGGCGGCATCACGACGGTCGACATCGAGGACGAGGTCCAGCGGTCCTACCTCGACTACGCCATGAGTGTCATCGTCGGGCGGGCGCTGCCCGATGTCCGCGACGGCCTGAAGCCGGTCCACCGCCGCATCCTCTGGGGCATGGACGAGTTGGGGGCCCGCCCCGGCTCGGCCTACCTGAAATGCGCTCGGGTCGTTGGCGACGTCATGGGCAAGTACCACCCCCACGGGGACTCGGCGATCTACGACGCCCTGGCGCGCATGGCGCAGGACTTCGCGATGCGACACATCCTCGTCGACGGCAAGGGCAACTTCGGGACCGTTGACGGCGACCGGCCCGCGGCTATGCGCTACACAGAGTGCCGGCTCAGCCCCCTCTCGATGGAGTTGCTGCGCGACATCAAAGAGGACACCGTCGACTTCACGCCGAACTACGACGGCAGCGAGCGGGAACCCCTCGTGCTGCCGGCGCGCTTCCCGAACCTCCTGGTCAACGGGTCGACGGGCATCGCGGTCGGCATGGCCACCAACATCCCGCCGCACAACCTCGGCGAGGTCGTCGACGCCGCGGTGGCGGTGCTGGACAACCCCGAGATCACCAGCGAGGAGCTGCTGGCGTTCGTGAAGGGGCCGGATTTCCCCGGTGGGGGCTACATCCTTGGCCGCTCCGGCATCCGCGACGCGTACGAGACCGGCCGGGGCATTATCCGGGTCCGGGGCCACGCCGAGATCGAGGAGACCAAGCGGGGGCAGCGCATCGTCATCACCAAGCTCCCCTACATGGTGTCCGGCGACCGGCTGCTGGAGAAGGTCAAGGAGCTCGTCGACGCAAAGCGCATCGTCGGGATCAGCGGCGGGCGCAACGAGTCGAGCCGCAAGGGCCTGCGCATCATCATCGAGCTGAAGCGGGATGCGATGGCCCAGGTCGTGCTCAACAACCTCTACAAGTACACGCAGCTCCAGGACTCGTTCGGCATGAACATGCTGGCCCTGGTCGACGGCGTGCCGAGGACGCTGCCGCTGGCCGACATCCTCCGGGCCTACGTCGCCCACCAGGTCGAGGTCATGACCCGGCGCACCCGGTTCCGGCTGCGCAAAGCCGAGGAGCGGATGCACATCCTGGAGGGCCTGCTCGTCGCCCTCGACCACCTCGACGAGGTCATCGCCCTGATCCGCTCGGCCCCCTCGGCCGAGGATGCCAGGGGGCAGCTCATGGAGCGCTTCGGCCTCTCGGAGATCCAGGCGACCGCCATCCTCGACATGATGCTCCGGCGCCTCGCGGCGCTGGAGAGCCAGAAGCTGCGGGAGGAGGCCGAGGAGCTCGGGAGGACCATCACCGAGCTGCGCTCCATCCTCGAGTCGCCGGCGAAGCTGCGCCGGCTGATCAAGGAGGAGATGCTCGAGATCAGGGCCAAGTTCGCCGACGAACGCCGCACCGAAATCACTCCCGACGGTGGCGACATCGATGACGAGGACCTGATCCCCGACGAGGACGTCGTGGTCACGATCACGCGGTCGGGCTACGTCAAGCGGACGAAGTCGGCGATCTACAAGACGCAGGGCCGCGGCGGCAAGGGCGTCATTGGGGCCAAGCCCAAGGAAGGGGACATCGTCTCCCAGGTCCTCACGACCACCAACCACGCCTTCGTGCTCGTGTTCTCCAACCGAGGCAAGGTGTACCGGATCAAGGCGCACGAGATCCCGGAGAAGGAACGCACGTCCCGGGGTGTCTCCATCCGCAACATCCTGCCCTTTGGCCCCGAGGAGTCGGTCGCGGCCATCCTCGACACCAAGGACTTCGCAACCCACAAGTACCTGGTGATCGCCACGCGCAAGGGCATCATCAAGAAGACAGAGTTCACGGCCTACAACACGTCTCGGCGGGACGGGGTCATCGCCCTCAACCTGCGGGAGGACGACGAGGTGGTCTCGGTCAAGGCGACGGCCGGCAACGACGAGCTGATCATGGTGAGCCGCAAGGCCATGGCGATCCGCTTCGCTGAGACGGACGTCCGGCCGATGGGCCGCACCGCCGGCGGGGTCATCGCGATGAAGTTCGACACCGACACCGACGACGAGGTCGTGGCGTTCGACGTCGTCGACCAGAATGGTGAGCTGCTGATCGTCACCGACGGCGGCTACGGCAAGCGCACCGACCTCAAGCACTACTCGGCCCAGCACCGCGGCGGCAAGGGCGTCATCGCCGCCAAGCTGCCCGGCCGGCGGGGCTTCGTCGCCGGGGCCTACGTGGTGCGGCCCGGCAACGAGGTGTTCCTCATCGCCAGCGACGGCCAGGTCATCCGGATGGAGGCCAGGAGCATCTCCAAGCAGGGCCGGGTCACGACGGGGGTGCGGGTCATGGGCCTCGACCCCGGCGTCTCGCTGGTGGCGCTCGCCCCCGTCACCGAGGAGTAGGTCCTCGGGCGGCTTCGAGGTTCTGCCGCACACCGCCGACGTGGGCTTCCGGGCGTGGGGCTCGGACCTCGTGGATCTCCTCGAAACCGCCGCCCGGGCGATGTTCAGCTTTGAGTACGACCTCGACGTCGTGCCGCAGGTCGAGTCGACCGAGATCTCCGCCCGTGGCGACGACCTCGAGAGCCTCATGTACGCCTGGCTCTCCGAGCTGCTCTGGCAGCACGACGCCCAGGCGTTCGTCTTCGCCGACATCTGGGCGGATGCCCTGGAGGCCCAGCCTGGCGACCTCAGGGTCCACGCGGTCGCCAGCGGGTCGTTACTGGGTGACTGGTTCGTCCAGACCGGGCCCCAGGTCAAGGCACCGACGATGCACGGCCTGACGGTTACCCCCCGCGACGGCGGGTACGAGGCCACCGTGTACCTGGACGTCTGATGCTCCCTCGATGCTCCCTCGATGCTCGCCTGCTGCCCGCTTCATGTTCCGTAGGTGCTCCGTTGGCGCTCGGTTGATCCGAGGGGGCCGGCCGTGGAGTTGATCGAGGACGGCGAGGACCGCTGGCGGATCCCCCGCCACGGCGGGATGCTGGTCGATGGCCTGGTGTTCACCTCCAAGAAGCTGATCGTGAAGGCCAAAGAGGACCGGGCTCTGGAGCAGGTTGCCAACGTCGCCCATCTCCCGGGCATCGTCGGCGAGTCCATGGCGATGCCCGACATCCACTGGGGCTATGGCTTCCCGATCGGCGGGGTCGCCGCCACCGACGTCGAGGCGGGCGGGGTGGTCTCACCCGGGGGCGTGGGCTTCGACATCGGCTGCGGCGTCCGCCTCCTGCGCTCCTCGTTGGGGTGGGACGAGGTGTCGGGTCCGTTTCCTGCCCTGATCGACGCGGTGGCCGCGGCCGTCCCGCGGGGGGTGGGCGGGAAAGGCCTGCGGCACCTCTCGCACGAAGACGTGGACCGGGTGCTGGTCGAGGGCGCCCGCTGGGCGGTCGAGCGAGGGATCGGCACCGAGCGGGACCTGGAGTGCTGCGAGGACGGTGGTGCCCTGGAGGGTGCCGACCCCTCGGCCGTCTCGGACAAGGCCAAGTCCCGCGGGGCGCCCCAGCTGGGCAGCCTGGGGGCCGGGAACCACTTCATCGAGGTCCAGGTCGTCGACGAGGTCTTCGACGAGCCGGCGGCGCAGGCGATGGAGCTGTTTGCCGGCCAGGTGTGCGTGATGATCCACACCGGCAGCCGGGGCATCGGCCACCAGACGTGCACCGACGAGGTCGCCGCCCTCGACCAGGCGTCCCGACGGCTCGGCCTCATCCTCCCCGACCGCCAGCTTGCCTGCGCCCCGGTGAAGAGCCCGGAGGCCCAGCGCTACCTTGGGGCCATGGCCGCCGCCGCCAACTATGCCCGGGCGAACCGCCAAGTGCTCGCCGAGGGCGTCCGGGGCGCCTTCCAGCGGGTGCTGTCCGCCAGTCCAGCGGCGCTCGGCCTCGACCTGGTCTACGACGTCTCCCACAACATCGCCAAGCTCGAGGACTTTACCGTCGGCGGCCGTCTGCGCACACTCTGCGTGCACCGCAAGGGCGCCACCCGGGCATTCGGCCCCGGCAACCCCGAACTCCCGCTGCGCTACCAGGAGGTTGGCCAGCCCGTCATCATCCCGGGGTCGATGGGGAGCGCCTCCTTCGTGCTGGCCGGGAGGTCCGAGAGCGCCGAGATCTCGTTCTCCTCCACATGCCACGGAGCCGGGCGGCTCATGAGCCGCAAGCAGGCAACAATGCGGATGAGTGGCCAGGACCTGCAGAGGCAGTTGGCGAAGCAGGGGATCCTTGTGCGGGCACAGCAGATGCGGCTGCTCGCCGAGGAGGCCCCTTATGCCTATAAGGACGCCTCCGAGGTTGTAAGAGTTTGCCAGCGGGTCGGGATGTCAAGGGTCGTGGCGAGGTTGAGGCCCGTAGGGGTAGTTAAAGGCTAGGTTGAGCAGGTCTACGATGGCGATATGGCCGTAGAGACAAGGCAGGGGGTGGACGTGGCAGGCGAGCCCGTGGGCGTGCGCCGCACCCTGCGGCGCATCCAACCCGGCAGCGTCCTCAAGTTCTGCGCCCTCTTTTCGCTCACGTTCGCCCTGGTGGTGCTGCTGGCCGGTGGCATCCTTTACTTCATCCTCTCGGCGACGGGCTTCGTCGGCAGCGTCCAGTCCACGATCCAGAACGCAGGCTACCCCCGCTTCCGCCTGGAGATCGGCCGGGTGTTCGAGATCCTGGCGGCCCTGACGCTCGTGGGGGCCGTCGC
Source organism: Actinomycetota bacterium (assembly GCA_035636055.1). Lineage (GTDB taxonomy): Bacteria > Actinomycetota > CADDZG01 > JAHWKV01 > JAOPZY01 > JAOPZY01. The sequence goes on along the minus strand of DASPZW010000558.1, from coordinate 903 downwards.
CTGGACGGTCGTGAGCGTCCTGGCGGCGGTGATCTTCAACCTGGTGGCCGAGGCCGTGGGCGGGATCGAGGTGACCCTGAAGGAGTGAGCCCGGGCGGTGGGCTACAATCTCCTCTCCCGCCAGGCCGCAGGCTGGTCGGCGCGGGGCTATAGCTCAGCCGGTTAGAGCGCTGCTCTGATAAAGCAGAGGTCCCTGGTTCGATTCCAGGTAGCCCCACCAGAACGTTCCCGCAGGTCAGTGCGGGGTTTTCACCGGCTGGACGGTCCCGTCTGCGGCAGCGTTTCGGAGCCCCCGGGGCGCAAAAGGGCGCAAAAGACCGCCCAAACCCTAACCACCTCACATTGCGGGCCTTGAGTAGTCCCCGGAATACCCCGACCTCGGACCCGGATTCCAGCCGCCAAGAAGCGCTTGGCTGGTGACGTGCACCTGACGCCCGACGGGGGCGTAGGCAAATCGAACCAGCGAAAACCACCAAATAGGGCGGTTGGAGCGGAGACAAACATCCGTTACCCTGAGTGGGCCATGCTCCTTCGCTCCGCATTCTTCAGACGTGAACGGGCCCACCGACCTCCCTCGATCACTCCTTCGAGTCCGTTGCTGTAGAACCGCCAGGAGCACCCGGGATCATGAATCCGAGCCAACTGAAGGCACTGAAGACCAGGTTCCTGGGCCCCACTCCAGACCGCGCCCGTGAGGGTGCGGTCTGGTCGGCGATTGCTGCGGCCTCACAACATAACGTGCTTTCTCTTTACCCCTGATTGCCTATCCACGAAGTAGCTTTTCTGGCCTCCAATCCTCGTCGGCGACTCGTTCTCTGGAGCGCGTTTTCCACGTAGCCAAAGTTGTGCTAGCGTCGAACACATGTTCGAGACTGTGCCTCCTCCGGGCAGGATCCAGCTACG
>DASPZW010000557.1:0-2484 GCA_035636055.1 Actinomycetota bacterium | reverse complement strand
GGGGCGAAGATCCGCCTCGGCTGGGACCCGGACAAGACGTTCTACGTGCCCGACGAGGCCCTCGAGCACTGGCGCCAGGCCGGCCCCAAGGGTGCCGAGGCCGAGGCGGCGTGGAAGGAGCTCTCCGCGCGCTACAAGGCGGAGTACCCGGATCTTGCTTCCGAGTTCGAGCGCGTGCTCGCCGGCAAGTTGCCAGAGGGCTGGGACGCCGACCTGCCCGTCGTCGGTGTCGACAAGAGGTCGGTCTCCACCCGGGCCGCGTCCAACATGGCGATCAACGCCCTGGCCCCCCGGGTCCCCGAGCTGATCGGCGGCTCGGCCGACCTCACCGGCTCCAACCTGACCGAGATCAAAGGCGGCGGCGTGCTGGGCCCGGACGCCTCGGGCCGCAACATCCACTACGGCGTGCGTGAGCACGCGATGGCCGCCGCGATGAACGGCATGGCACTGCACGGCGGCATCCGGCCCTTCGGCGGCACCTTCCTCATCTTCTCCGACTACATGCGCCCGGCCGTCCGGCTGGCCGCCCTCATGAAGGCTCCGACGATCTTCGTCTGGTCGCACGACTCGATCGGCCAGGGCGAGGACGGCCCGACCCACCAGCCCGTGGAGCACCTCGCCAGCCTCCGGGCCATGCCCAACCTCATGCTGATCCGGCCCGCCGACGCCAACGAGGCCATGGAGGCCTGGCGGATCGCCCTCGGCCAGCACGAGCGGCCGGTCGGCCTGGTCCTCACCCGCCAGAACGTCCCCGTCCTCGACCGCTCCGTCCTCGCGCCGGCCTCCGGGCTCGCCAAGGGCGCCTACACGCTGTTCGAGCCACCCGCCAGCAACGGCGGCTCCCCCGACCCCGACCTCATCATCATCGCCACCGGGTCGGAGGTCTCCATCTCCGTCGAGGCCGCCCAGCGCCTGGCCGGAGAAGGCCCGTTCCCGATCCGGGCCCGCGTCGTGAGCATGCCCTCGTGGGACCTGTTCGCGGCCCAACCCACGAGCTACCGGGACGAGGTCCTCCCACCCGCAGTCCGGGCCCGTCTGTCGGTCGAGTCCGCCTCCAGCTTCGGCTGGGAGCGCTGGATCGGCGAGGACGGCGCCAGCATCTCCCTCGACCACTTCGGCGCCTCGGCGCCGGGCGCCAAGGCGATGGCCGAATTCGGCTTCACCGCGGACAACGTGGTCGAGCACGCCCGCAGCCTTGTGCAGCGTGTGTCCGACGGCCGAGTTGACAAAACGAGGGCGACGAAATGAGCTCAGCGCGGTAGGTGCGGGGGTTGGCATGCGGCGACCTCCCGGGCGTCCCGGCGGGCCGTGCGCGGAGAGGGGTGGCTGAATGGCGGATGCGGGGTCGTTGTCGGTCGGAGTGCCGAGGGAGACCTTCCCCGGGGAGCGTCGGGTGGCCCTGACGCCGCCGGCCCTCGCAGCACTCACCAAGGGAGGGTTGCGCATCATCGTCGAGAGCGGGGCCGGGGTGGAAGCCGGCTTCGGTGACGATGCCTACCGGGACAAGGGCGCCGAGATCGGCTCCCGGGCAGACGCCTTCGGGGCGGACATCGTCCTGCAGGTCCGCACCTATCCGGCGAACCCCGATGCCGGGGCGGCGGACCTGGATCTCCTCCGGCCCGACCAGCTGGTCATCGGGCTGGCCAACCCCCTGGCGAACCCGGAGGCCGTGGCCGAGGTCGCCAAGCGCAAGGTCACCTTCTTCGCCATGGAACTCATCCCCCGCATCACGCGTGCCCAGAGCATGGACGCCCTGTCCTCGCAGGCCAACATCGGCGGCTACAAGGCGGTCATCTGCGCCGCCCGGCTGCTCCCCAAGATGATGCCGATGATGACCACCGCCGCGGGGACCATCCCGCCTGCCAAGGTCTTCGTGCTCGGCGTCGGCGTTGCCGGGCTCCAGGCCATCGCCACCGCCCGGCGCCTCGGCGCCGTCGTGCAGGCCTTCGACGTGCGGCCCGAGACCAAGGAGCAGGTGGAGAGCCTCGGCGCCAAATTCGTCGAGGTCGAGCTCGACACGGCCGGAGCCCAGGGCACCGGAGGCTACGCCAAGGAGCAGAGCGAGGATTTCCTGCGCCGCCAGCGGGAGTTGATGGCAAAGGTGGTCGCCGCCAGCGACGTCGTCATCACCACGGCGCAGGTCCCCGGCAAGAAGGCCCCGGTGCTGGTGACCGCCGAGATGGTGCAGGGGATGTCGCCGGGGTCGGTCATCATCGACATGGCTGCGGGCCAGGGTGGCAACGTCGAGGAGTCGTTGCCCGACGAGGAGGTCGTCGTCAACGGCGTCACCATCGACGGGCCGACGAACCTCCCCTCGACCGTCCCGGTCCACGCCAGCATGACCTACGCCAAGAACCTCACCGCCTTCCTCTCCAACATGTACAACTTGAAGGAGAAAGTCCTCAGGATCGACACTGAGGACGAGATCGTCCGGGACAGCCTCCTGGCGCGTGGCGGCGAGGTGACCAACGCCCGGGTCCGCCA